>NZ_LZMM01000054.1:0-21310 GCF_001665945.1 Kocuria sp. ICS0012
TGACGCAATTGCTGGTCGATCTTCAGCCGGTACCGGGTTGAATCGGGGGTCTCCACGAGGGGGTGCCCCCCGTCGTCTTTCTGCTCGTCCGTGATCGTGCTCGTCAGACCCGGTCGCCGCGGTTACCCGCCGAACGGGAGCCCGCATTGATCGCGTCGGCCAACCGCTCGGGGTGGCGAGTCGCGGTGAGCCAGTACGGGGTGGGGTCCACCGGGTCCACGATCTCGATCCGGCACAGGTCCGGTATCGACACACGGAAGTTCATGAAGGCGCGCCCGTCCAGGTCGGGTCCGCGCGCAGCACGCGCCTCGGCGCCGACCAGCGGACGAGCATCGCCCACGTACTGCCGTTCGATGTACGCCCGGCCCACGCGCAGGTCCTGGTCAGTGACCACGATGCTCGGCGCCCCCAGGTGCAGCACGAGCCCGATCACGACCATCAGCACCACGGCCACGATCACGCCCACGGCGATGCTGATGGGTGCCACGGCCACGAATCCGGCCGCGCCCACGAAGACCACGATGAGCCATACCCACCACGCGACGATCAGCTTCTCCTCGTACTGCACGTCCGCTCGGACGTTCTCCTGGGCCTGGGACGGGTGCTCTGCGGGTGAGGACGCCGCGGCCGCCCCAAAATCTGGGTGGGAACTCATGCCCCCACCTTGACACATTCCCCCTGGACGCCGCCCGCGTCCGCGCCGTCAGGCCCGCGCGTTACAGTGGGGCATTGTGACCGAAATGAGCGAGTCGGCCGCGGTGACCGTGGCCCTGCACCTGTTGGACCCGGACCTGCCCGCCCCCGCCTATGCACGTCCCGGTGACGCCGGAGCGGACCTGCGCGCCCGCCACGACGTCGAACTCGGCCCGGGCCGGCGCGCGCTCGTGGACACAGGGGTGGCGCTCGCGATCCCCGCGGGGTACGTGGGTCTCGTGCACCCACGCTCCGGGCTCGCGGCCAAGCATGGGCTGACCGTGGTCAATGCACCGGGCACCGTGGACAGCGGCTACCGTGGCGAACTCAAGGTGTGCCTGCTCAACACGGATCTCCATGAGAGCTACACGGTGCGCCGCGGTGAGCGGATCGCCCAGCTCGTGATCCAGGAAGTGGTCACCGCCCGCTTCGAGCTCACCACCGAACTCCCCGACAGCGAGCGCGGTGCGAGCGGATTCGGGTCCACGGGGGCCCGCTGATCGCCGGCCCTCGCCCCCGCAGATTCCCCACCCACTCTTGGAGCAACTGATGTTCGGACGTAAGAAGCGCAACCGCGAGACCTCGGAGCAGACACCGACCGAGTCCACGACCGCGTCGGCTGCCACCGAGGCCGCCCCGGACCAGGACGCGCCGGATCCTCGCGCCAACGGCCCGTGGGACGAGAGCGAGATGCCGGGTGAGCGCGCCGAGTACCTGGATCTCGGGGCCCTGCTGCTGAAGCCGGTCGCGCGCGTGGACGTGCGCGTCGAGCTGGATCCGCGGGACCGGGTGCCGCGGGCCGTGAACATGGACTTCGGGGGCGGTTCCGTCCAGGTGCAGGTCTTCACGGCCCCCAAGTCCTCCGGGCTGTGGGACGAGGTGCGCGCCGAGCTCGTGGCCGGGTTGCGGCGGGACGGGGGCAACCCCACGGTCTCCGACGGTCCCCTGGGCATGCAGGTCAACGCGCAGTTCGCGGGCGTCACGCCCTCCGGCGAGAACGGGTTCCGGCTCGCACGCTTCGTGGGCATCGACGGTCCGCGCTGGTTCCTGCGCTGCGTCTACACAGGCGACGCCGCGCTGCCCGGGCCCACCGCGGAGGTGCTCGATGACGCCGTGCGCGGGCTCGTCGTCGTCCGTGGCCAGGACCCGCACCCGCCGCGCGACCTGCTCGCGCTCACGGTCCCCGAGGACGCCGAGGTGCACCCCGCGGGCGCGCCGACCGGTGCGGATGAGGACGCGGGTCGGACCCCGGCGGAGCAAGGCGCCGCGGTGCAGGAGCCGCGGCGCGGCCCCGAGATTACCGAGATCGGCTGACTCGGGTGGTCAACAACCCGCTCACGGGCGCGATCGACGTCGTCGCCGAACCCGAGGCCCACGCGGAGGACCTGACCCCGGAGCATCGGGCGCGGCAGCGGCGCCGTGCGGTCGTGGAGGGCGTGGTCGTGGAGGTCACGATCGCGCCCGTGACCGCGCCGCCGTACTACCGGGCGCTGCTGCGCGTGACGAACCCAGCGGCGCAGCCGTGCACGCTCGAACTGTTGTGGCACGGTCAGCACGTGGTCCCGGGCGTCACCGCCGGCACCAAGCTGCGCTGCCTCGCCGTGGTGTGCTTCCCGGACGGGGTGGCCACCATGTACAATCCGCGCTACGAGATCATCACCCCCAAGAAGGCCGTGCGATGACGTCCCCGCCGGAGCCGACGGAACCCGCACCGCAGAGCGCGGGCGACCGCATGGGCCGCGCCGCCGAGGATCTCGCCCGGCGCTCGGGCCTGCGCCGGGACGCCAACGGCCAACTGGACGTGCTCAGCGCCGTGGGCGGCTGGCGAGGCGTGATCGAATCCATCCTCCCGGGACTCGTGTACCTCGCGTGCGTGGTGCTCACGGGGGAGTTGGTCCCGGCGTTGTTGGCGTCACTGGGCACGGCCGCCGTGTTCACCGTGCTCCGGCTGGCGCAGCGCCAGGCCGTGACCCAGGCGATCGCCGGGCTCATGGGCGTGGGGGTGTGCACGCTGTTCGCCCGCGCGGGCGGGCAGGCGCTGGACTACTACGTGCCCGGGTTCATCACGAACGTCGTGGCGCTGGTCCTGTTGAGCATCTCGGCGGCCGTTGGGTGGCCGCTGCTGGGCGTCGTCTTCGGCTACGTGCGCGGTGAATCCGTGGACTGGCGCCGCGACCCGCTGCGGCGCGTGGCCTATCAGCGGGTCAACGGTCTGCTCATCGCGATGTTCGCGACCCGGTTGCTCGTGCAGGTCCCGCTGTACGTCGCGGAGAACGTCATGGCGCTCGGGATCACACGCTTGGTCATGGGGGCCCCGCTGTACGCCGCTGTGCTGTGGGTGGCATGGCTGTGGAGCCGCCCTGGCCGCGAGCAGCCTGCAGGTTGACGTCCCGGGCCGTGGTGAACATGGCCCGCAACTGGTCCTCACCCTCCGCCGTGGTGATGAAGAACAGCTCGTCCCCGCTCTCCAGGACGTCGTCGCCGGACGGTGCGATCGGCACGCCGTCGCGCAGGATCGCCACGAGCGCCACGTCCTGGGGCCACGGCACCTGGGTCACGGTGCTCGCGACCACGGGGTGTTCCCGGGGCACCGTGTAGGCGGACAGCGTGGCCGAGCCGGTCTGGAAGCTCAGCAGGCGCACGACGTCGCCCACCTCCACGGCTTCCTCCACGAGCGCCGTCATCAACCGCGGGGTGGATACGGCCACGTCCACGCCCCACGCGTCGTCGAAGAGCCACTCGTTCTTGGGGTGGTTGACACGCCCCACGGTGCGGGGCACCCCGAACTCGCTGCGCGCGAGCAACGAGACGACCAGGTTGGCCTTGTCGTCACCGGTCGCGGCCACGACCACGTCCGCCTCCTCCGCGCGCGCCCGTTGCAGGACCTGGAGATCGCACGCGTCCCCCACGACCCACTGCGCACCGCGCAGGTTGGAGCGCCCGATCACCTCCGCGGTGGCGTCCACCACGACCACGTCGTGGCCGTGCGACAACAGTTCCCGAGCGATCGAGGATCCCACGGACCCTCCGCCTACAATCACCACGTGCATCAGTCACGCCCCCGCGTCCCAGGGGTCGCGGCGAGCGCCACGGCCTCCATGACCTCGTCCGACGGCGGTCGGGACAGCACCCGGGCCACGCGTTCCACGTCCTCCACGCGCATCATGGCGTGCACGATGTCCCCCTGCTGGTAGCTCGTGTCGCTCGCGGGCAGGATGCCCTCCCCGAACCGGGTCACGAACGCGACCCGCACACCGGCGGCCTCCTCGATCCGGTCCAGGTGCAGTCCGGACCACGCGTCGTCCAGGGGCAGTTCCCCGAGCTGCAGGCGGCCGGAGGCCTCCCGGAAGTCACCCGTGATGGCGTGTTCGGGCAGGATGCGGCGCAGCACCTGGTCCGCGCTCCAGCGCACGGACGCGACCGTGGGAATGCCCATGCGCTGGTAGAACTCCGCGCGGGTGGGGTCGTAGATCCGGGCGACCACGTGCTTGACCTTGAAGGTCTCCCGCGCCACGCGCGCGGCGATGATGTTGGAATTGTCCCCCGAGGAGACCGCGGCGAACGCGTAGGCGTCCGCGATCCCCGCGCGTTGCAGCACCTCGCGGTCGAAACCGTGGCCCGTGACCTTTTTGCCGCTGAACGAGGGCCGCAGTTTGCGGAACGCCCGGTCGTCCTGGTCGATCACGGCAACCGTGTGCCCTGAGTCCTCGAGGGCGTGCGCGAGGGTGATCCCCACCCGGCCCACGCCCATGATCACGAAATGCGCCATGAGCCACAGCATAGGGCCCGCGGCACGGGACAAGGCCCGGCCGAGGGACTAGCGTGTTCCCACGTGTATGTGTCCCAAATGCTGCGCCGCGCGCTCGTGGGCAAACCGATCCACAACGAGCGCGCCGCGGGCACGGTGCTCTCCAAGGGCACCGCCCTGCCGGTGTTCGCGTCCGACGCCCTGTCCTCGGTCGCGTACGCCCCGGATGAGATCGTCCTGACGCTTGCCCTCGCGGGTTCCGCGGCGATCCTGCTGTCCCCGTGGGTGGGCCTCGCGGTTCTCGCCGTGCTCGCGGTGATCATCACCGCGTACCGGCAGAACGTGCGCGCGTACCCCTCGGGCGGGGCGGACTTCGAGATCGCGTCCAAGAACCTCGGCCGGCCCGCCGGTGCCGCGGTGGGTGCCGCTCTGATGGTGGACTACACGCTCGTCGTGGCTGTGTCCATGGCCGCCGCCGCGCAGTACCTCGCCGCGGCCGTCCCGTGGCTCGTGGGTCACCAGACGGTCGTGGCCGTCGCGGGGATCGCGCTCGTGGGCTTGCTCAACCTGCGCGGACTCAAATTCATGGGTCGCGCGTCCTCGGTGCCCACGTACGCGTTCGTGGGGGTCGTGCTGATCCTCGTGCTCGTGGGCTTCGTCCAGGACGTCACGGGAACACTGCAGCGCGCGCCGTCGGCGGACTACGACGTCGTCCCGGCCGCGGGCATGGACGGCGGGCTCATGGGCCTGGCCGGGGCCATGCTCGTGCTGCGCGCGTTCTCCTCGGGTGCCGTGGCCCTGACGGGCGTGGAGACCATCACGCACTCCGTGCCGTTCTTCCGCAAGCCCAAGGCCCTCAACGCGGCGCGCACGCTCGCGGTGCTCGGAGCGCTGTCCGCTGTGTTGCTGCTCGGGGTGCTCTACCTGACCCGGCGCACGGGCGCGGTGGTCGTGATGGACCCCGCGCGGCAACTGTTGATCGACGGCCGCGCACCGGAGCCCGACTTCTACCAGGTGCCCATCCTGGGCCAGATCGCGCAGGCCGTGGCGGGGGCGGATTCCGTGTGGTTCGTGATCCTCGTTCTCGTGACCGTGGGCGTGCTGTTCATGGCCGCGAACACGGCGTACTCGGGCTTCCCCGTGCTGGCCTCACGCCTCGCGTCCGCCGCATTGCTGCCCCGGCAGTTGCAGAGCCGGGGGGACCGCTTCGCGTTCACGAACGGCATCATCCTGTTGTCCGTGGTCGCGGCGGTCTTCACGATCGTGTTCGGCGCGAACGTCAACGGGCTCATCCAGCTCTACGTGGTGGGGGCGTTCTTCGCGTTCACGCTGACCCAGGCGGGCATGGTGCGGCACTGGGCCAGGGTGCGCCGCACGAGCACGTCGCAGAGTCCGCACCGCCGGATCGCCGGGCGCTGGGCCGTGGCGGTGATCGCCCTGATCGCGTGCGCGGCGGTGTTCGTGGTGGTACTCGTGACCAAGTTCGCCCAGGGCGCGTGGCTCACGATCGTCGCGATCGCCCTGATCACCGTGATGATGCGCGCCATCGGGCACCACTACCGCTCGGTGGACACCGAACTCGAGGTGCACCAAAACTCGGGGGTGCGGGCCCTGCCGTCCCGCGTGCACTCGATCATCGTGGTCACCTCGGTGCGCAAGCCCGTGGTGCACGCCCTGACCTATGCGCGGGCCTCCCGTCCGTCCAGCCTCGAGGCCGTGGTGGTGGACACGGACCGCGCGCGCACCGAACAGATCGTGAAGCAGTGGGAGGCCCTGGAGATCCCCGTGCCCGTCACGGTCCTCGCCTCGCCCTACCGCGATACCGTGGGACCCGTCGTCGCCCACATCCGCGGCATCCGCCGCAAGTCCCCGCGGGACCTCGTGATCGTGTACCTGCCCGAGTACGTGGTGGGCCGCGGATGGGAACGCTTCCTGCACAACCAGGCCATCCGCCCGTTGCGGACGCGGCTGCACTACGAACGCGGAGTCATGATCGCCTCCGTACCCTGGCACCTCGAATCGGTGCGCGAACTACGACTCACGGAGAACAACGAATGACCGAGTCCCCCGATCACCTCGAGCTGCGCCTGGGCGCCGTGGCCCACGGCGGCCACGTGGTGGCCCGCACGGACGAGGGGCGCGTGGTCTTCGTGCGCCACGGGCTGCCGGGGGAGCTGGTTCGGGTGCGGCTCACCGACCGGGACCCCGCGGCGTCGTTCTGGCGCGCTGACGTCACGGACGTGCTCGAACCCGTCCCCGGGCGCCGGGAGGTACACCCGTGGGAGCAGGCGGACGCGCTCGTCGCAGCGGGCGCGGACCGGTCACCGCTGGGCGGGGCCGAGTACGGGCACGCGGATCTGACGACCCAGCGCGAACTCAAACGCCACGTGATCGCCGAGCAACTGGGCCACCTGGCCGGCCACGACTGGGACGGCGAGGTGCAGCCCGTCGCGGGGGAGAGCCCCGACGGCACCGGGTGGCGCACCCGGTTGCACCTGGACGTGGCCCCCGACGGCACACCCGGGATGTACCCCCACCGCAGCACCGAGCTCGGTCCCGTCACGGACATGCCCCTGGCCACGGACGCGATCCGTGCCCTGGCCCCGTGGTCGCTGGAGTACCCCGGTGCGGCCCGCGTGGACGTTGCCGCGTCGGCAGGGGGAGCGGCACCGCTGCTGCACGTGGGGCTGCGCCCGGATACCGCGCCGGAGCAGGTCACCGCCCTGCGGGATCGGTTGAGCGCATGGGCGGGGGACCGCGGGGTGAGCGTCACCGCGCGCTCGCCGCACGAGCGGGACACCCAGTTGTGGGCGGGCACCGACCACGTCCAGGAGACCCTCGAGTTGCCCGGCGCTACCGATCCCGAGCCGCTGCGCTGGCGCATAAGTCCCACGGGCTTCTGGCAGATCCATCGCGGCGCTCCCGGGACCCTCGCGCGCGCGGTACTGGACGGCGCCGGTCTGCGCCCCGGGGACAGCGTGTGGGACCTGTACAGCGGCGCCGGTCTGTTCACCGCGGTGGCCGCGCGCGCCGTGGGCCCCACGGGGTGCGTCTTCGCGGTCGAGGGCTCGCCCGTGACCTCCGCCGACGCCGCCCACAACCTCGCCCGCGCCCCGCACGTCACGAGCGTGCGCGGGGACGTGGCGCGCGTGCTCACTGGACCGGGCGGGCGGGGTGGGCACCGGGGCCGGGGCGCCGCAGCGGCGTCGTCCCGGCGGGGTCGTGGTTCCACACCGCGGCCACCGCGCCCGGACGTCGTCGTCCTGGACCCGCCGCGCGCCGGTGCGGCCAAGGAGGTGCTGGCCGCGGTGGACCGTGCCGCACCGCGCACGATCGTGTACGTCGCGTGCGATCCCGCCGCGCTCGGCCGGGACCTGGGGCGGTTGCGGCGCCGGGGCTGGCGGATCGAGGGCGTCGAGGCATTCGATCTGTACCCGAACACGCACCACGTGGAAGCCGTCGCGGTGCTCAACTGCGAGGGCTGAACCGGGCGGCCGCACGACGGCCCACGTCATCGTGACGCGGACGCCCGGGAATCCCCGGAGTGACGGAGCGCACGGGCTACACTGACAGGGACTGTTCCACGCGCGGGGGACACCTGTAGTGTGCCGCGCGCGCCGAACGCAACCGACGGTGGCGAGAGGAGTTCCACACCATGACTGTGGACAGCTTTGGAGCCAAGGACGTTCTCAACGTCAAGGGCACCGACTACGAAATTTTCCGACTGGACGCCGTGGAGGGAGCCCAGAAGCTCCCCTACAGCTTGAAGGTCCTGCTCGAGAACCTGCTGCGCACCGAGGACGGTGCCAACGTGACGAGCAAGCACATTGAAGCCCTGGGCAACTGGGACCCCGAGGCCCAGCCCGACACGGAGATCCAGTTCACCCCTGGTCGCGTGATCATGCAGGACTTCACCGGCGTTCCCTGCATCGTGGACCTGGCCACCATGCGTGAGGCCGTGGCAGATCTCGGCGGCGACCCCTCCCGCGTGAACCCGCTCGCCCCGGCCGAGCTGGTGATCGACCACTCCGTGCAGATCGACGCGTTCGGTTCCGCGGACGCGATCGAGCGCAACATGGACATCGAGTACCAGCGCAACGGCGAGCGCTACCAGTTCCTGCGCTGGGGCCAGACCGCGTTCGATGACTTCAAGGTGGTCCCGCCCGGGATGGGCATCGTCCACCAGGTCAACATCGAGAACCTGGCCCGCGTGGTCATGACCCGCGAGGTTGACGGCACGCTGCGCGCCTACCCGGACACCTGTGTGGGCACCGACTCCCACACCACCATGGAGAACGGCATCGGCGTGCTCGGTTGGGGTGTGGGCGGCATCGAGGCCGAGGCCGCGATGCTCGGTCAGCCCATCTCCATGCTGATCCCGCGCGTGGTGGGCTTCAAGCTCACCGGCGAGATCCCCTCCGGTGCGACCGCCACGGACGTGGTGCTGACCATCACGGAGATGCTGCGTGAGCACGGTGTCGTGGGCAAGTTCGTGGAGTTCTACGGTGAGGGCGTGGCAGCGGTGCCGCTGGCCAACCGCGCCACGATCGGCAACATGTCCCCGGAGTTCGGTTCCACCGCGGCGATCTTCCCGATCGACCAGGTGACCCTGGACTACCTGGCGCTCACGGGCCGCTCCGAGGAGCAGATCGCCCTGATCGAGGCGTACACCAAGGAACAGGGCATGTGGCACGACCCCGAGCACGAGGTCGCCTACTCCGAGTACCTCGAGTTGGACCTGTCCACCGTGGTCCCCTCGATCTCCGGGCCCAAGCGTCCCCAGGACCGCATCGAGCTGACCCGCTCCAAGGAACAGTTCCGCGACGACCTCGTGAACTACGTGGCCGAGGACAAGTCCGTGGACGTGGACCCGGACGTCGTCGAGTCCTTCCCGGCCTCCGACGCCCCCTCCCACGACGCGACCGATGAGCAGGACCCCCAGGACGCGCCGCGCGAGAGCTCCGCGGACGACATGAAGGAGCGCCCCGAGCACCGAGTGGAGGTCTCCATGGAGGACGGCCGTCACTTCGAGCTGGACCACGGTGCCGTGTCGATCGCCTCGATCACGTCCTGCACCAACACGTCCAACCCCTCGGTGATGATGGCCGCGGCCGTGCTCGCGCGCAACGCCACGGAGAAGGGCCTCAAGGCCAAGCCGTGGGTCAAGACCTCGATCGCCCCGGGTTCGCGCGTGGTCACCGAGTACTACGAGAAGTCCGGTCTGGTCCCGGCGCTCGAGGAGCTCGGCTTCTACATCGTGGGTTACGGCTGCACCACGTGCATCGGCAACTCCGGTCCTCTGGAGCCCGAGATCTCCCAGGCCGTGCAGGAAAACGACCTCGCCGTGACCTCGGTGCTCTCCGGTAACCGCAACTTCGAGGGCCGAATCAACCCGGACGTGAAGATGAACTACCTCGCGTCCCCGCCGCTGGTCATCGCGTACGCGCTGGCCGGAACCATGGACTTTGACTTCGAGAACGAGCCTTTGGGCCAGGACTCGAACGGTCAGGACGTATTCCTCAAGGACATCTGGCCGGACCCCACCGAGGTCCAGAAGATCATCGATGCCTCGATCGACACCGATATGTTCGACCGCGAGTACGGCACCATCTTCGACGGTGACGAGCGTTGGCAGAACCTGGACACCCCCACGGGTGACGTGTTCGAGTGGGACCCCGAGTCCACCTACGTGCGCAAGCCACCGTACTTCGAGGGCATGACCATGGAGACCACTCCGGTGGAGGACATCGAGGGTGCGCGCGTGCTGCTCAAGCTGGGCGATTCCGTGACCACGGACCACATCTCCCCGGCCGGTTCGTTCAAGAGCGACACGCCCGCGGGCAAGTACCTCACGGAGCACGGCGTGCAGCGCAAGGACTTCAACTCCTACGGTTCCCGCCGTGGTAACCACGAGGTCATGATCCGCGGTACGTTCGCGAACATCCGCATCAAGAACCAGCTGCTCGACGGCGTGGAGGGCGGTTTCACCCGCGACTTCACTCAGGAGGGTGGCCCGCAGGCCGCCGTGTACGACGCCGCGATGAACTACCAGGAGGCCGGTGTTCCCCTGGTGGTGCTGGGCGGCAAGGAGTACGGCTCCGGTTCCTCGCGTGACTGGGCGGCCAAGGGCACGTCCCTGCTGGGTGTGCGCGCGGTCATCGCGCAGTCCTACGAGCGCATCCACCGTTCCAACCTGATCGGCATGGGCGTGCTGCCCCTGCAGTTCCCCGAGGGCGAGTCCGCGGACTCCCTGGGGTTGGACGGCACCGAGACGTTCTCGATCGAAGGGGTCACCGCGCTCAACGACGGCCAGACCCCCAAGACCCTGAAGGTCACGGCCACCAAGGAAGACGGTTCCACCGTGGAGTTCGACGCCGTGCTGCGCATCGACACCCCGGGTGAGGCCGACTACTACCGTAACGGCGGCATCCTGCAGTACGTGCTGCGTCAGATCGCCAAGTAATAGGTCCTCGGATCGTACCGTCGGCCGGGGATCCCCGCGCGGGGGGTCACCGGCCGACGGCGTTGCGGGCGTCGTTCGCCGTGGCCCAGGCCATGCGACGGGACGGGGCCCCGGCCAGGGCGAGTAAGATCGGACGGAGCATTCGGGCGCATCATGATCCCCCCGCCGGACGAGCACCCGTCCGGTGCGGGCCCGAAGAGGACGAGACATCCACGGAGAGCAGGCTATGACGCTTCTGGAGACCATCGAGGGACCCGAAGACCTACGGGGGCTGGACGCCGCGGCCATGGAGCAGTTGGCCGCCGAGATCCGTTCCTTCCTGATCACCCACGTCTCCGCGACCGGGGGTCACCTGGGGCCGAACCTGGGTGTCGTGGAGCTCACCCTCGCGGTGCACCGCGTGTTCGACTCGCCCCAGGACTCGATCGTCTTCGACACCGGGCACCAGTCCTACGTGCACAAGCTCGTCACGGGTCGCCAGGACTTCGACACCCTGCGCCAGGAGGGTGGCCTCGCGGGCTACCCGTCCCGCGCGGAGTCCGAACACGACATCGTGGAGTCCTCCCACGCGTCGTCGTCCCTGTCCTGGGCGGACGGGATCTCGCGCGGTTACGCGCTCACGGGCCAGGACGACCGGCACACCGTCGCGGTGATCGGGGACGGGGCCCTGACCGGTGGCATGGCGTGGGAGGCCGTGAACAACATCGCCTCGGACCGGGAGCGCAAAGTCGTGATCGTGGTCAACGACAACGGCCGCTCCTACGCGCCCACCGTGGGCGGGTTCGCGAACCACCTGCGCGAGCTGCAGGCCAGCGTGCAGCAGGGCGTGGACGCCGTGCGCACGGACCGCCGCTACGAGCAGACCCTCGCGAAGGCTAAGCGCCTGCTGACGTCCTCGGGCCACCTGGGCCAGGCCGTGTACCGCGGTCTGCACGGGATGAAGCAGGGCATCAAGGACGTGGTGGTCCAGCAGGGGATCTTCGAGGACCTCGGCATGAAGTACGTGGGTCCGGTGGACGGCCATGACCTCGCCGCGATGGAACAAGCGCTCACGAATGCCCGCAACTTCGGCGGCCCGGTCATCGTCCACGCCATCACCGAGAAGGGCCACGGCTACTTGCCCGCCCGCCTGGACGCGAACGACCAGTTCCACTCCGTGCCCGTGATCGACCCCACTACGGGCAAACCCACGAGCACCGCCTCGGCCCGCTCGTGGACGCACGTCTTCCGCGACGAGATCGCCGCGATCGCGGATGAGCGCGAGGACATCGTGGGCATCACCGGCGCCATGTTGATCCCCATGGGACTGCAGAAGATGCAGACGGCACACCCGCAGCGCGTCGTGGACGTGGGGATCGCCGAACAACACGCGCTGACCATGGCCGCGGGCATGGCGTTCAGCGGGCTGCACCCGGTCGTGGGCCTGTACGCGACGTTCCTCAACCGCGGCTTCGACCAGCTGCTCATGGACGTGGCCCTGCATCACGCGGGCGTCACGGTCGTGCTGGACCGCGCAGGCGTCACCGGCCCGGACGGGCCGAGCCACCACGGGATGTGGGACCTCGCACTGTTGCAGATCGTGCCGGGGCTGCACCTCGCGGCCCCGCGGGACGAGGACACCATGGTCGAGGAGCTGCGCGAGGCGGTTGCCGTCTCCGACGCACCCACCGTGGTGCGCTACCCCAAGGGCGCGGTGGGTGCGCCGCTGCCCTCCCTCGAGCGACTGAGCGGCGGGGTGGACGTCCTCGCCCGCAACGGCGAGGCCTCCGGCAAGGGCGTGGATCACCGCGACGTGCTGATCGTGGGCGTGGGCGCCATGTGCGTCACCGCGCTGGACGTCTCCGAACGCCTCGCCGCCCACGGTGTCTCCTCCACCGTGGTGGACCCCCGCTGGGTGCTGCCCGTGCCGCAGGCGGTCGTGGAGCAGGCAGCGACGCACCGGATCGTGGTGGTGATCGAGGACGGTGTGCGCGCCGGGGGCATCGGTTCGCTCATCCGCCAGGAGATGCGCGCCCAGGGCGTGGACACCGCGCTGAACGAGGTGGGGTTACCCACCGAGTTCCTCGAGCACGCGAGCCGCGAGCAGATCCTGCAGCACACGGGGTTGACCGCCCAGCGCATCGCCCAGGACACGCTCGCGTCCGTCCTGGGCACCAAGGTCCCGTACGCGCGCCCCGTGGCCGAAGACGCCGCGCAGTTCACCGTGCCGCGCTCCGGGGAGCAACCGCGCGACGGACGCTGAACCACCAGCGCTGATCCACGAATGCGGATCCGGGGACGCTGCTCCACGGGCCGTTTGTCGCCAGACCGATGCGGTGCGTGGCGAACGGATCCGCGCGGTTCAGCCCACGATGACGCGCCCGTTGCGCACCGTGACCGGGTACTCAGTGAGTCCCCTGGGTGCGGGCCCGCCCTTGACCTCGCCCGTGGCCATGTCGAACGCCGAGCTGTGGCACGGGCACACGTACTGCCGGTTGGCGGGATTGACGATGCACCCCTCGTGCGGGCACACGGGAGAGAACGCGGTGAACGTGCCCTCGGTGGGTTGTCCCACCACGGCCTGCACACCCCCGGAATCCACCTTGAGCCCCGACCCCACGGGGATGTCCGCGGCGGCGGCCACGTCCACGGGGGTGGCCGGCGCGGTGGGGGTGGCCGCGGCGTCGTCGTCCGATCCGCCGCCCGAACTGCATGCGCTCAACCCGACCGCGCCCACAGTGGCGTTCCCGGCGGCACCCACGGCGCGTCGGCGCGTGAACAACGCGGGGGAGGGGGTCTTGGTCCGGGCGGCGGGGTCCTCGGGCAGGGGTGGGACGGTCATGGCGGTGCGATCCTTTCGACGCGGTGACTCCAATCCTAGGACCGGTCACGGCGCGGCGTGGGGCGCGGGAGCGGGGGGGTTCCTCAGTACGATGGGACCAGGAGCGGACGGGTGGATCCCGGTCCGCGGTACAGGAAGGAAGGCACCATGATTAAACGTCTTGCATTCGTCGCCGGTTTCGGAATCGGCTTCGTGGTCGGCTCCGCGTCCGGTCGCAAGAGCTACGAGTCCCTGCGCGAGAGCGCGCTGAACACCTGGAACGACCCCAAGGTCCAGGCCAAGGTCTCCGAGGGTACGGACTGGGTCAAGTCCGAGGTCCCCGTGGTGGGCGAGAAGCTCGCAGAGGGCGCGCAGAAGGCCGCCGGCACCGTGGGCGCCAAGGCCTCCGAGGGCGCGGCCGCCGTCAAGGACAAGGCCGCCCAGGGTGCCGCGTCCGTTAAGGACAAGGCGCAGGGCGGTGCCGAGGCCGTGAAGCAGAAGGCCTCCCAGGGCGGTCAGGATTCCGGTACGCCCGCGAACCATTCGGGCGCCGAGCTGCCCGAGCCCGCCGTGACCGAGGACGAGGTGGACATGAAGCCCGCGCACCCGGGTCCGGACGCCAAGGACATGAAGAACTGATGCGACGGGCGGCACGGGTCATGTGACCGCGCCGCGCCGCGTGACAACGGCCGTGCACCTTCGTGGGTGCACGGCCACTGTCGTGTCGTGGCCGGAGCGGTCCGGTGCACGGCCGGCTCCGCGCCCTCGATCTACTCGTGCCCCTCAGTGGTCTTCTCCGCCCGACGCCGCGAGCGCAGTTCACGCCACGCGGCCCCGATCACGGGCGTCACGTGCTCGACCTGCCACGAGCGGGCGCCGAGCTCGCGCAGCCGGGCGGCCACGGCGTCGTCGGCGGTGGAACGCGGGGGCTGCCAGCAGAACCGGCGCAACAGTTCGGGCGTCAGGAGGTTCTCGGTGGGTAACTCCAGGTGCTCGGCGAGTTCCGCCACGGCGGGTTTGAGGACCTTGAGCCGCGCCGCTGCCTCCGGGCGCTTGGCATCCCAGCCCTTGACCGGCGGGAGGGCGTTGGAGGGGATTGTGGCGGGGACAGGCTCCTCGGTGTTGCGGGCGTCCTGGACCGCGGTGAGCCACCGGGTGGCCTCGCGCGAGGCCAGGCGACCGTGGAAGCCCGGGGTGGCCATGAGCTGCGGCACGGTGCGGGGCATCGCGTTGGCGGCCGCCACGATCGCCGAGTCCGGGAGCAACCGTGTGGGCGCGAGGTCCTTGTGCCGCGCGAGCGACTCCCGCGCCTGCCACAGATTGCGCACCGCGGTCAGCTTGCGCCGGCCACGGACGTTGCCCACGCCGTGGGTGCGCCGCCACGGATCCTGGCGCGGTGCGGGCGGGGGCAGGGTGCGGATGTGGTCGAATTCTTCGAGCGCCCAGTCGAGCTTGCCCGCCTGGACCAGGCGATCCTCCGTGGCCCAGCGCAGCTGCACGAGCACTTCGACGTCCAGTGCGGCGTAGTTGAGCCAGTCCACGGGCAGCGGGCGCTGGGACCAGTCCACCGCCGAGTGCTCCTTGGACAGCGTGAATCCCAGCAGCTCCTCCGTCATGGAGGCGAGGCCCACCTTGCGCAGCCCGAGCAACCGACCGCCCAGTTCGGTGTCGAAGAGCCGGTCCGGGTGCATGTCCAGTTCGGCGAGGCAAGGCATGTCCTGCGTGGCCGCATGCAGCACCCACTCGACGTCGCGCAGGGCCTCGTTCACGACCGCCAGGGACCCCACGGCCTCGGGATCGATCAGGATCGTGCCCGCGCCCTCGCGGCGCAACTGCACGAGGAACGCGCGCTGCCCGTAGCGGAACCCCGAGGCGCGTTCGGTGTCGATCGCCACGGGACCCGTGGCCGCAGCTAGTTGCTCCGCGGCGCGCGTGAGGCCGCGGGCGGTGTCCACCACGCGGGGGAGCCCCTCTGCGGGGCCGTTGAGATGGACGGTCGCGGGAATGTGCAGATGTTCGAATCCGGGGACCACGATCTCGGGTGGCTCCGGAGCTCGAGAGTGCCTGGGGTCCTTGGCGTTGCTGTTGATGGGATGTTCCTCGGAGGGTGGATCGGCGGGGGGGGGGGTGATCCGCACCGCCGGACGGGACGGATGACGGGGCCGGTTACAGGTAGGTGACGCCCTCGTGATGGGGTGGCAGACCGGCGGCGGTGCACAACACCTGGGCCCACGCACCCAGGTGGGTCAGGGCCCAGTGCGGCGGGCCGATGTGGGGCACCGGGGTCCAGGACGCCCGCACCTCCACCTGGGCGGAGTCTGCATGTTCGGTCAGGCTGCCGAAGTGGCGCTCCACCGTGCGGGAGGCCGTACCGCCCTCGGCGGTGAACTGCGCACCGTGCTCGGTGAGCGTGTCCGTGAGCCAGGACCAGCCGACGTCGGTCAGCAGGTCGTCCCGGCCCATGGCGGTGTCCGTGCGGGACCGGAACCAGCTCACGATCCGGAAGGGACCTTCCCAGGGCTGCGGGCAGGACTCGTCGTACAACACCACGAAACGCCCGGCCGCCGGTGCGTCGTCCGCGGTGCGGGGCCGGTCGGGTGCGGTGTCGCGCCGATGGGGACCCCGGACGACTTCCGCGGCGAAGGAGATCGCGTGCGGAGCAAGTCCGTGCGGGGGGACGATACGGCGCAGTGCGATCTCCGGGCGGAAGCGGGCAGTCTCCAGGGCTTGCACGACTGCGCGAAACACGTCCGGAGTGCTGTTCAGCTCGGTTACCGCTCCCACAAGGTCACAGTAACCACACCGTTATCCTTCACCGCGCGTTTGACATCGTGTCGCTCGTGCGTATCGCCGTGCGTCGTTCTGGGGTGGGTCGGATCGACGCTTCAGTCCTGTGTCGCGGGAACCAGACGCAGGGACACCGAGTTCATGCAGTAGCGCAGATCCGTGGGAGTGTCGTACCCCTCGCCCTCGAACACGTGGCCCATGTGCGAGTCGCAGTTCGCGCAGCGCACCTCCACGCGTTTCATCCCCATGGTTGTGTCCTCGATGTAGCGCACCCGGTCCTCCGCGAGCGGCGCGAAGAAGGACGGCCACCCGCAGTGGGACGAAAACTTCGTGTCCGAGCGGAACAGCTCGGCCCCGCACGCGCGACACTCGTACACGCCCTGCGTGGTGGTATCCACATACTCGCCCGTGAAGGGGCGTTCGGTCCCGGCCTGGCGCAGCACCTGGTACTCGAGCGGGTTCAATTGTTCACGCCACTGCGCGTCCGTGCGCGCCGCGGCGGCCTCCGGGCTCAGGGCTCCGCCGGTGCGGGCGCTCGTCTCGTGGTTCGGCTCCGTGGTCACGGGGCGCCTCCTTCTCGTCGTCATGTGACTTCCTCCCTGTCCAACCATGCGTTCGCGCCGGTTATGCCCGTACGACGTCGCGTAGCCGCCGTTCGACGCTCGCGCGCGCCGTGTATTCGGGGTGCCTGCGGTGACCGGCCCGCCATCCAGGTCCCCGTGATCGGCGCGTGCCAGAATGACGACATGACTACCCTGATCACCCCCGGGCAGGATTCGAACGCGCGCTCGTGGCGCCGCGGCGCGGTGGTGGGCGCCGCCGCGAGTATCGGAGCGGCGTCGGCGACGTTCGCGTTGTCGGGAGGTCTGGCGGCGCTCGTCGCGCGCCACGTGGTCACCCCGTCCACCCGGCCCGGCAACGTCCAGGTGCTCAAGCTCGAGAAGGACCCCAACTCGGGACAGGAACTGATCACGCTGCCCGCGAACCCGGACACCCGGGTCGCCGGGACGTACGCCCTACGGTTCGACGACGGTCGCGGCCTCGCGCGGATCGGCTTCATCGTGCGCCAGACCGGGGGCACCGTCACGCGGCTCGTGGAGCGCGTGTACCGCGGGGAACTCGCGGTGGGCAAGCGCGGGTGGTGGACCGGGACCGTGTACGCGCGACCGTCGGACGCCGGGTTGGCCTACGGCAAGATCCACGTGGAGACGCCGCTGGGGCCCGCGCCCGCGTGGGTCATCCCCGCGGACGGGGACACGGCCACCGCACACCACACCGGCACGTGGGCGGTCATGGTGCACGGCCGCGGCGCCCAGCGCCCGGAATGCATCCGCGGGGCCAGGGTGGCCCACGAACTGGGGTTGCACTCCCTCATCCTGTCCTACCGCAACGACCAGGAGGCACCCTCCACCCCGGATCAGCGCTACGGGCTGGGGTTCACCGAATGGGAGGACATCCAGGCGGGGATCGGCTATGCGCTGGACCACGGGGCGTCGGACATCGTGCTGTTCGGGTGGTCCATGGGCGGGGCCATCGTGTTGCGCACGACCGAACTGACCGAGTACCGCGACCGGATCCGAGCGCTGGTGCTCACGGGGCCGGTCGTGGACTGGTACGAGCTACTGGCTCACCAGACCCGGATCCACCGCATCCCGCGGCGCGTGGGTCGCATGGCGGCGGACCTGATCTCCCACCGCATGGGCCCGCGGATCACCGGGCTGGCCGCGCCCCTGGACCTGCATGCCCTGGACTGGCTCTCCCGCTGGGAGGACATCACTACGCCCACCCTGATCCTTCACTCCACGGACGACGAGGTGGTCCCGGTGGCCGGGTCCGTGGAACTCGCCAATCGCAGTCCCTACGTGGACTTCGTGGGGTTCTCCGGGGCCCGGCACACCAAGGAATGGAACATCGACCGCAAACGCTACGAGCGGGCCATCCGTGACTGGTTGCCCGCGGCGCTCACTCGCCGAGCCGGGCGCGGATCTGGCGTTTGATCCGACCGAGCATCGCGGACATCCCGCGCATGCGCAGCGGGGACACCAGCTTGGTCAGCCCGAAGCGTTCCGGCAGGTCGTCGGGCACGTCCAACACCTGGGACGCCGGCAGGCCGTTGAGCCCCTCGTGCAGGATGGACGCGAAACCACGCGTGGTGGGCGCTTCCGCCGGCGCGGAGAAGAACAGGGCGACCGGTGCGTCCGCACCGGACCCGTCCAGTTCCACGGTCAGGAACAACGGCGACTGACACTCGGTGACCTGCTCGAGTTCCTCCGGGTGCTCGCCGAGCCGCGCGGGCAGCGCGGGCAGCGAACGGGAGAACTCGAGCAGCAACTGCAGCTTGTCGGGTTCCGGGACCTCGTGGAACTCGGTCACCAGCTCCCGCAACTGTTCGGGCAGGTCCTGGGTGCTCACCGCGCGGCCCCGGGGGCCTCGCCGCGTTCCTCACCCTGCGCCACGGGCACGCGCACGGCGTTGCCCCACTCGGTCCAGGACCCGTCGTAGTTGCGCACGTTGTCGAAGCCCAGCAGGTGGGTCAGCACGAACCACGTGTGCGAGGAACGCTCGCCGATGCGGCAGTACGCGATCACGTCGTCGTCCTGCCCGAGCCCGACCTCGTCGCGGTAGATCGCGTCGAGGTCCTCGCGGGACTTGAACGTCCCGTCCTCGGCGGCGGCCCGGGCCCACGGCACGGACGCCGCGGTGGGGATGTGTCCGCCGCGCAGCGTGCCCTCCTGCGGGTAGTCGGGCATGTGGGTGCGCTCGCCCGTGTACTCCTGGGGGGAGCGCACGTCGATCAGGGGAGTGGTGCCCAGCGCGGCCAGCACGTCCTCGCGGTACGCGCGGATCACTGAGTCGTCCCGCTCCACCACGGGGTACTCGGTGGGGGTCACGGGGGTCGCGTCCGTGGTCAGTTCGCGGCCCTCGGCGATCCACTTGTCGCGCCCGCCGTTCATCAGGCGAACGTCCCGGTGACCGAACAGCGTGAAGACCCACAGGGCGTAGGCGGCCCACCAGTTGGACTTGTCGCCGTAGATCACCACGGTGTCGTCGCGGGAGATCCCCTTGCGGGACATCACCTCGGCGAACTGCTCCCCGTTCACGTAGTCGCGGGTGTCCGGTTCGTTGAGGTCCGTGTGCCAGTCCACCTTGACGGCCCCGGGGATGTGCCCGGTCTCGTACAGCAGGACGTCCTCGTCCGATTCGACGACGACGACGCCGGGCGTGCCGACGTGATCGGCCACCCACTGCGTGGACACCAGACGTTCCGGGTGCGCGTACTGCGCGAACGCGTCGTTCTGCTCTGCTTCTACAGCCATGAGACTTCTCCTTGTCCTTGTGCTGTCGTGGGCGCTGCGCACGCACGTGCCGTGCGCGTCTCGTTCTCCAGCGTAGTGGTGCGCGCGCACCCGGCGCATGCCGGCCCGCGTGTGCCGTCATACGCGGTCGCCGTGTTCACCACGGGCTGACCGGTAGCATCGTGGGAGAACGGGACGCCCGGCGCGTCCCACGTACTGTCCGTTTACCGCAGGATTGGTCCCGGTGCGCGCCCGCCGCGGCGCGCGATCCGGAACCGGTCGGGAGGCCCTGTCACGTGAGCACTCAGATCGAACACCTCGTGGAGCGCGATCCACGCGTCTCGGCCGATGAACTGCTGGCCGGTTTCACCCCGTCCGAACGCTTCGGGGAGGTGTCGTTCGACACGTACCGCCCTGATCCGTCCCAGCCCTCGCAGGCACAGGCGGTCGAGAAGCTCAAGACCTTCGCGGCGGGCGCGTCCGGGGGCGGCGCCTCCGGTGGCGGGTTCTTCTCCAAACTCTTCGGCGGGCAGAAGAGTTCCGGCGCGGCGCAGGGGATCTACCTGGACGGCGGGTTCGGCGTGGGCAAGACCCACCTGCTCGCGTCCCTGTGGCACGCCGTGCCCGGGCCCAAGGCGTTCGGCACGTTCGTGGAGTACACCAACCTGGTGGGTGCGCTCACGTTCCGCCGCACCGTGGACGCCCTGAAGGAATACACCCTCGTGTGCATCGACGAGTTCGAGCTCGACGACCCCGGGGACACCGTGCTGATGTCCCGGCTCATGCGCGAACTCGCGGACGCGGGCGTCAAGCTCGCGGCCACGTCCAATACCTTGCCCGGTTCCCTGGGCGAAGGCCGGTTCGCGGCGCAGGACTTCCAGCGTGAGATCCAGGTGCTGTCCTCCCAGTTCGAGGTCGTGCGCATCGACGGCGAGGACTACCGTCACCGCGGACTGCCGAACGCGCCGTCGCCCCTGCCCGACGACGCCGCGCTCGACGCCGCCGTCGAACAGCACTTCGCGGGTCGGCGTGTGGCGATCGACGACTTCGACGCGCTCGTGGAACACCTTTCCCGCGTGCACCCCTCGCGCTACCGTGCGCTGATCGAGGGCCTGGACGCGATCGCGTGGCGCGGGGTGCGCACGATCGACCAGCAAGCGGTAGCGCTGCGGTTCGTGGTGCTCGCGGACCGGTTGTACGACCGGGACCTGCCCATCCTCTCCACGGGCGTGCCGTTCGACCGCGTCTTCACGGAGGAGATGATGGCCGGCGGCTACCAGAAGAAGTACTACCGAGCGGTCTCCCGCCTTACGGCACTCGCCCGGGAGGCGGACGAGGCCTGAGACCCGCGAGAGCGGTGGCGACGCCGCGGCGTCCTCCCCGCGCGGGTGACCGGTTCGTGAGAGGAGCCCTCGAGCCCGTGGGGCGCACCCTCGAGCCGACGGGGGGGGCGGGGGGCGGCGGCGGGGGGCGGGGCCCCCGGCGGGGGGGGGCGGGGGGGGGGGCGCGGTGGGGGGGGGGCG
>NZ_LZMM01000055.1:0-2763 GCF_001665945.1 Kocuria sp. ICS0012
CCCCCCCCCCCCCCCCCCCCCCCCCCCCCCCCCCCCCCCCCCCCCCCCCCCCCCCCCCCCCCCCCCCCCCCCCCCCATGCGCCCACTCAGTGGGGAGCGGCTTAAGATCCGCTGGAAGGCAGCAAGGTTCACGCAGTACGAACTGTCCCTCCTGTGCCGATGCTCGCAAGCCGCGATTAGCGGCCTCGAGACCGGGAACATGCAGCATTGCTCCGAGGATCTGGCTCGACAGATCTGTAAATGGCTCGACCGCGACTTGGATGAGCTGTTTGAGCACAGCTCGACCAGTCGCACGCATTAATTGACCAACGCTCTAGGGAGCACACACCAGAAGGAAACGGGGCATGAGCTCGAATCTGACGCAGTACGAGTATCTGGGACAAGGCGTCCGAGTCCTCGAGGAGGACGGCGCAGCGCTGTTCGTTGCTAGCGACGTGGCGCGGGCGCTCTGCCACCGCGACGCCGCCGCCATGGTGCGTGCGCTGGACGCGGACGAGAAGGGCACACGTCAGACGTGCACCCTTGGGGGAGACCAGGACGTCACGGTCATCACCGAGGCCGGTCTCTACCACGCGGTCCTGCTGCGCCAGACCGGACGCATGACCGACCAGGGTGCCAAGGACGCGGTCAAGGCATTCCAACGGTGGGTCACCCTCGAGGTGCTCCCGCAGATCCGCATGACCGGGGGCCTAGTCAATGCAGCCGCAGATGCAGGTCCCGCAGTCCCTGCCTGAGGCCCTGCGTGCCTACGCCCGAGAGGTCGAGGCGCGCGAGGCAATGGAGGCCTACGCCAAGGAGCTCGAGCCCAAGGGTGAGGCCTACGACGCCTTCCTCTCCGGTGACGGCACCTACTCCATCGGCAACGTCGCCAAGATGCACGGCCTGTCCCAGAACAAGCTGTTTGATCTGATGCGCGCCTCCGGGGTCATGATCGCCAAGGGCGCGATGCGCAACACCCCGTACCAGAAGTACATGCATCATTTCGCGGTCAAGGCCTACGACTTCACCCGCACCGACGGCACGGTCGGAACGTCCTACACCACGCGCGTCGAGCCCTCCGGCGTGGACTTCCTCCGCCGCAAACTCTGCCTCACCCCGGCCACGGACGTGGAGGTGTTGGCCTGAACCCCGATTTCTGTTGTAAAAGTTATTGCTACAGGGATGATAGTTGATGATCCATACCATTTTACCAATGGTCGATATATTGCCATAAGCACTAAAAAAATCTGCCCAGTCCCTCTTGCACAGGAACCTTTTTTATGTGATGATTAAATTAATTTACAATTTTCTCCTTGCACTTGGTGCCGGCCTTTTCGTATCATATGATATTATTTATTTTGAGCACTACGGACTTGGGCTAGCTATACTTGCATTGGTTTCGTCGATGTATAACTTATCCTCTGCAATAAGTGACTTCCTTTACCAATATTATTTGATCGAGTGTCGCCACGATTTGTGTTACTCATTGGAAATGCAATGAGAATTATTGGGTTTTTGATTTTCTTCATTGATCCCACTAACATTGCTTTGGTTGCACTAGGCCAAATCCTAGCAGGAATCGGAGGAGCTTCAGAGAGCGGCGCAGTAGATGCGCTTGTAATCAATGACCGTCTCTCAAAAGGTGAGTCAGCTAGGTCTATCCTTGCGATTTCATTAAAGCTGAACGCGGTAGCTACAGTTGTTGGTGCTGGTCTTGGCTATTTTATATACAATTGGGATCCAAGATATATTTTGGATTGCTGCCGCCATAACAGTAATCTCGTCAAAAGTGATTAAAAATTTAACTACTGTTAGGAAATTATGAGTCAAGAATTAAGGCCCCTCAGGTCATTAATTGCGATGCTTCGACGCCCCCAAAATAGAGAAACAATTAGTCAGGTGTTATCCTCTACACAGCAGGGTGCGGACGATCCTTTAGTTGTAGGTCTTATTAAGATTGGTTTTGCAGAGATCGGTAACAGTGAGGTCAGGTTTCGTGAGACTTTTCTGAGCGAATCTCTGCGAGCGATCGACGGGCATCTCGGATCACATGAGATTCTTTTGGGAAACAAAATTGACGTTAATGAACTTCAACATGAAAAAATCGATTCTACAGTCGCCGCGGTAATCCGACGAGTTATAGATGCTGACGAGAGAATTTCAGAGCCTATTCTCAATGAACGTCTACGAATGTTTGTTCTGGACATCGCATTTTTCCGTCGTCACGCCGTAGACACGGGCGTATTGGGGCGCACTCAAGACGGTGCCATGTACTGGCTGGCAGCCTCTTAGGAATCAGGGTCTTCATTACTAGCCGGATCAATTGAAAACACGTCTTCATCTGGTCGAAAACTCCGGGGGGACTGCCGCACGATCAGGGGACAGTTGGGGTGTCAGGCCGCGAGGCTCATGACCGGGTTCATGATGGTCTCGTATTCGATGGGGGTCAATCGGCCCAGGCGGGCCTGTCGGCGGCGTCGATGATAGGTGCGCTCGATCCAGGTGATGATCCCGATGCGCAGCTCCGTGGAGTCTTCACGGGTCTTCCCGGGACGGTTGCCGTCGTCGATGTCTGCTTGGCGGATCCATTTGCGCAGCGTCATCTCGTGGACGCCGAAGTCCTTGGCGATCTGAGCGAGGGGGACGCCCGCTTCACGGGCGCGCGTGACACGCACGACGTCGTCACGGAACTCTTGAGGGTAGGGCTTGGGCACGGTGATCATCCTTCCAGGCCAACCGCGCGGGTCAGCCAGGTCCGGTGTCACCTATCCGTACAGCAGGCCG
>NZ_LZMM01000056.1:0-1352 GCF_001665945.1 Kocuria sp. ICS0012
AGTGAAGCGCCCTGGGTCTGATGGAGACTCGCGCTATTTGATTCCGACCAGGTGTTCGCGGTCGGCTTGGACAGCATAGAACGCGTTCTCGAACTCGGCGGGCGGGACGTCGCCGAGGTAGCTGTGGAGGCGCTGCGTGTTGTGCCAGTGCACCCAACCGAGGGTGGCGAGCTCGAGATTCTCGACCGTCTTCCACGGCCCGGACCGGGCCGGCCCGCGGACGAGTTCGGCCTTGTAGTACCCGTTCACCGTCTCGGCCAGGGCATTGTCATAGCTGTCACCGACGGTCCCGATCGACGGCGTCGCGCCGATCTCCGCGAGGCGTTCGCCGTAGCGAATGGACGTGAATTGAGACCCCGCGTCGCTGTGACACCGCAGGTCCGCGTGGCGGTGACCTCTGGACCAGCGGGCCATCTCGATGGCGTCGAGGATCATCTCGGTGCGCATGTGCGACGCGACCCGCCACCCGACGATCATGCGGGAGAACGCGTCGATGATGAAGCACACGTACGCGACACCGGCCCAGGTCGCCACGAACGTCAGATCCGTCACCCAGAGCCGGTTCGGAGCGGTCGCGGTGAACTCCCGCTGCACCAGATCCGGGTGTCGCGCGGACGCCGGATCCGGCCTGGTCGTCTTCACCCGTTTCGAGCGCCTTGCGCCCTCGATCCCTGCCACCTTCATCAACCTCGCGGTCTGGTCGCGGCCGATCGCGATCCCCGCCCGCCGGGCCGCCTTCCAGAGCTTGCGGACCCCGTAGACCCGGTAGTTCGCCTCCCACAGCTCGACGAGCCGCGGGATCAGCTCCTCGTCCCGCTGGGCACGGGCGGACGGGGTGCGGGTCTTAGCGGCGTAGTAGCTGCTCGGAGCCACCTGCAACTGTCTGCAGATGAGCTCGACTCCGAGCCGGCGACCGTCGACGAGGTCGTCCTTGTTCGCGTCGATGAACGCGACTACTTCCGGTAGTGGCGGTCGAGCTCCGCCCCGAAGAAAGACGCAGCCCGCTTCAGCACCTCGTTGGCCCGGCGAAGCTCGCGGACTTCTTGCTCGAGCTCTTTCACCCGCTGCGCCTCCGCCGAGCTCACGCCGGAGGTGACACCCTCGTCGATGTCGGCCTGCTTCACCCACATCCGCACGGATTCGACCCCGTACCCGAGCTGCGTCGCGACTCGCTGCACGGTTCCTTGCGTGACCCCGAGCTCGGCCCGCAGCGTCCTCACCATCCGCACCGCGGCGGCCTTCTCCTCGTCCGAGTAGCGACGCGTCGTCGGCTTCCCATTCGCCAGTTCCTTCGGCATAACTCCATCCTCGTTTCCAAGGTCAGGAGCCTCCAACAAACTCAGGGCGCTTCA
>NZ_LZMM01000057.1:0-598 GCF_001665945.1 Kocuria sp. ICS0012
GGTGTGTGGGGGGTTGGCTGGGGGTGTGTGCTGCTGCGGGCGGTGTGTCTCGGGTGTGGTGCTCGGGCCGGGCGGGTGTGCATGCATGCATGCATGCATGCTTGCAAGCCGTGGGGGGTGGGGGCGCTGGGAGTGTCTGTGAGGCGTTGAGGGCGGTGGGGAGTTGCCCGGGGGTGTCCCGGGGTGTTCTGGGCGCTGTGGCGGGCTGTGAGGGCCGTTCTGGGCGTGCTCGCCGGGGGAGGGGAGCCGTGGAGTTCCCGGCGGGCTCGGGGAGTGCCGGCCCGTGCCCCGCGGGAGTGCCGGCGGAGGGTGCCGGCGCTCGCGGGGGAGGGAGTCACAGGGCCCGTGAGGGCCCGTCTCCACCAGGGGTGCATGACGGGTAGGCCAGGGGCCCATGAGAGTCCCCCGCCTCGTCCTAGGCCCTCCCGACCACACGGGAAACGGGCAGGCCCAGCACGGAGTGCTGAGCCGTTCGCCCGCGCCTGGACATACCCCTGGGAGGTGAGGAGCGGGCACTTACCGACGCGGCGGAGCCGCGCGCGCGCGGGGCCCGGCGGGCGCGGAGACGCGCCCGCCCGCCGGCCGGGGACGCGGGACG
>NZ_LZMM01000058.1:0-66873 GCF_001665945.1 Kocuria sp. ICS0012
CCACCCACCCTCCCCATCTATTTGTGGGTGTTCACCCGGAGCAGGTGGAACACCGTGTCCTGGGTGGCCAGGTTGAAGTTGTCGTCCGCCGCGAGCACGAGGGATGCGTCACCGTCCGCGAAATCCGGACCGAAACTCACGGCCTCCACGTTCCCGGGGGACATCCCCGATACGGCCAGGTCGATGACCAGTTCCTTCTTCATCGGGATTTCCGTACCCGTGAGGGCCGCCGAACGGGATACATCGGTGGCACCCTTGGTGCTGGCCCGGTAGACCTGGATCTGGTTCTCACCCTCGACGTACTGACGCTCGATCACCAGGTAATCGGCCTTGCTCAATTGCAGCATCTCGGAAGCGCCGCGGTCGCCGCCGGTCGAACCCCGCGGGACGGACATCGGCTCGGTCTCGTAGACGTACTGGGCCAGGTCGTGACCGGTCCGCCGGTCGAGCTGGGTCAGGCGCAGCGGACTCCCGGTCTCGGGTGAGGCGACCGGGCCGTCCTGGACCAGCGTTGCCTCGTTCATCACGGAGAACGTGGTGCCGCACGGCCCCAGGGTCAGATTCTCCAGCGCGAGGTTGTTGCGAACGCCCCGGATCTGATTGCCGCTCCGGTCGAACGCTGGGAGGTACTGCCGGGGCACGTCGAACGCGCGAACGAAAGCCCCTGTGCCGGTCATCTCCCGAATGGCCGGGGCGAGTCCCTTGGTCACGTCTCCCTCGTCCGTCCAGAGAGCCGTGTGCGAGGTGCGGTCCCATCGGATGGACTCCGGATCCACGGAGTTCTCCGGGTACGGGGAGCCATCTGCGCGCTGGAGCACCGTGGTGTCCGCGACGGAGTACCCCGGTGCGTCGAAGCCATCATCGTCGAAGGGTAGGTCCAGGGTGTAGAACCTGGCGGGTGCTTTTTGGGAACGGTCGTCGCTGAGGGCCAGATAGGAACCGTCCTCGGAGCGATAGTCCACCCCGGAGATCCCGCCGAAAGGCACGCCGTTCACGCTGCGCAACTCGTTCGGCAAGACCATGCTGTCCACGTAGCTCACCTCGAAGGCGTGCCCCTTGTGATGCCCTCGCCCCGGGCGGTGCTTTTTCCCGTGGCGACGATGCCGATCGTGATGGGCCCCGTGATCTCCCCGGTGCTCGCGTACACGGTGTCCCTGCGTGTTGGTCTTACCCTCGTGCGGGTGGGTGCCCGGTGCGGGAGAGCGGTCGTGCCCTCCCATGGGGACCTGGACGGCGGAGCCGGTGTTCACCGCCGGCGCCGCGGCCGCGGCCGGTCCCGCGGCAAATAGGCCGAACCCCACGGTGATCGCGGCCGCAGGGACGAGTGATCGGTGCATGGCGGTACTCCTCGGTCTGACCCGCCCGGGTCGGCGGTGGGTGTGCCGCAGACCCTACGAGCGTCCGGAAACCGCGAGGTGACCGACCGGTGAACGTCTCTGCGCGACGTCGGGCCCCGGTATGTCCGGGATGGCCGGGCGCCGCGCGGCACGGCCGTCGACAGCGAACGTCGATCGAACCCGTCCGGGCTGGCCAGAAACCGGGCAGGGGCAGGCCTGAGATGGACCCGGGCATGTCACGGGGCGTCGCCGGGGGTATGGGCGCGTAGCCGGAGCCGTTCGGTGACGAGGGGCAGGGACAGCCCAGAATCGTCAGGCATGTCCTTAAACTACTTAGTTCGCGTGCCGGGTGAACAGTGTTCGTTTACGCTGACCCCGTGAGTTACTGGGACCATCGCAAACCGGTGCACCGCACCCGCGCCGTGGACGCGGACGAGATCGGCCGAACCGCCGCCGCTCTGCTGGATGCGGGCGGGCTCCGGGCCCTGACGGTCCGCGCCGTGGCCGGTCGGTTGAACGTGGCGCCGGCGAGCCTGTACTCGCGCGTGTCGTCCGTGGACGACCTGTTCGACCTCGGGCTCGACCACGCGCTCGGCGCCGACCCCGCCATGCGACACGCGGTGGACACCTGCGAGCTCACGGACCTGATGCTCGCCTATCACGCGCACCTCACGCGCCACGGGTGGGCGTGCCTGGTAATCGGGATGCGTGCTCCCATGGGACCCCACTACCTCCGCTTGTCGGAGCGGATGATCGCTCTCCTGGACGAGCTCGGTGCGCCCGATCCCCTCAGTGCTGCGTACACACTCGCTAACTTCACGCTCGGCAGCGCTCTGACACAGCCGATGGCCCCTTCCGAGCGCGCCGCCCCGGTCGATGCGGAGATCGCGCCGCGCTATGCCCGCCTGCACACCGAGCACCCCGTGGACACCGACGCCGTCTTCCGGTCGGGACTCACGGCCCTGACCCGAACCGCGCTGACACGGGACGACACCGACGGCGCCGGACATGGTGGCGCGCGGCAGGGGCCCCGATGACCCGGTTCATGGAGCGGTTCCAGATACCCCTCTACCTCGCGGCGCTCGCGGTGGGCGCGCTCGCCGGCTGGTGGGCCCCGGGCCTCGGCGGCCTCGCCGCCCCCGCGGTGACCCCGGTGCTCGCGGCCCTGCTGTACGTGACGTTCCTGGGTATCCCGCTGCGCCGCGTGGGCGAAGGTCTGCGCGACCTGCGCTTCATGGCGTGCCTGGTGATCGTCAACTTCGCGGTCGTCCCGGTCATCGTGTTCGCGCTCGTCCGCGCATTCTCCATCGAGGGCCCGATGCTGATCGGGGTGCTACTGGTCCTGCTCACCCCGTGCATCGACTACGTGATCGTGTTCTCGGGCCTCGCGGGCGCCGCGAACGACCGGTTGCTCGCGGCGTCCCCCGTGCTGCTCGTCCTGCAGATGCTGACCCTGCCCCTGTATTTGTGGTCGTTCCTGGCGCCCGACGTCGCCATGGCCGTGTACTGGGGGACATTCGCCCAGGCCCTCGCGGTGGTGATCGTCATCCCTCTGGTGGCTGCGGCAGTGACCCAGTGGGCCGCAGCGCGGTCCCCGGTGGCCCGGCGGTGGGGCCGGCTCGCCGGTGGTGCCATGGTCCCGCTCATGATGCTCACCCTCGCGACCGTGGTCGCGTCCCAGATCGCCCTCGTGGGTTCACGCGCGCAAGCGCTGCTGCCGCTCGTACCCGTCTACGTGAGCTTCGCAGCGCTCATGACGGCGCTCGGCTGGGCGGCCGGTCGCCTTGCCGGCCTGCGCGTCCGCGAGCGCCGCGCGGTGCTCTTCAGCGGGGTCACGCGCAACTCCCTGGTGGTGCTGCCGCTCGCCCTCGCGGCGCCGGACGGCACGGTCCTCGCGCCGCTCGCCGTACTCACGCAGACCTTCGTGGAGCTGCTCGTCATGCTCGCACTCGTCGGCCTCGTGCCCCGTCTGGTGCGCTGAAGCGGACGACGACGCCGCGGCGCCGGGGCGTCGCGCGGACCCGGCCGAGCGACGTCGTCTCACGCCACAGGGGTGTCGCGGGGTGGAAGGTCGAGAACTCCCAGCCCGCGGGGGTACGATTCCGGCCATGCCTACCAGTCCCACGAGGACGGGCGCGAGACATGCCTCGTGGCGTGTCGTTCTGGTGCTGGTCCTGCTGCTGGTGCTGGTGGCGGCCGTGGTCCTCATCAGTGTGAACCCGTTCAAGTCCGCGGAGCCGCCCACGACCGACTGCACCCAGTACGGGCTGCGCGCGGACGACTCCCGAGCCTTCCCCCACTCGGTGACCCTGGCCACGCAGCCGACCACCCAGGACCAGACCCAAGCCGGGGCGCTCGGCCACCTGGAGCAGACCTACACGTACCGCGGGACCACGAGTTCCTACCACGTGATCGACGGCGGGGTGGACGTCTCCAAGCCCGTGGGGCTCGTGATCGACCTGCACGGGGACGGCGGGGCGGAGTACTTCGAACCGGGTGGGCGCACCACGTGCCTGTCCGCGATCGCGGCCTCCCACAACGACCTGTTGGCCGTGCCCCTCACACCCGACTGCCAGGGCGAGTGCACGTGGTGGCAGGGGATGAGTGCCAACATGCGCTGGTTGCGCGCTTTGACCGAGAACCGGCTGCTCGCGGACCTCCCGGTGCAACGGGACCGGGTGTCGTGGTTCGGGTACTCGGGTGGCGCGGAGATGCTCAGCTACGGGGTGCTCAGCGGTGCCCGGGACCTCGTGACCGGCGGTGCGGCCATGGTGGGCGGTGGTGGCGCGCCGGACGGGCTGTCGAAGGTCCCGACCCGCCAGGAGAAGGCCGAGGTGCGCATGTGGTGGTTCACGGGTCTGCTGGACAACGGCTCAGATCCCGCGTCCGATTTCGACGCCGTCACGGCGGCCACGGAGGGTCAGCGCTTCTACGAGAAGCGCGGCTTCACACGCACCCGCCTGGAACTGATGCCGCACCGCGACCACTTCAACATGCCGGACGCCGAGATCCTGGACGAACTGCTCGCGGCGGACGAACCCACGCCCTCCACGTGATCTACGGAACACGATTCACGGGCACACGGGGGGGGAAGTCCGTGGGGTGGGTCACGTTGAGTAATTCTTCAGCATGACATCCCCACCTGGGTGATGCCGGGACCGACACCGTACATTGCATCCAAGTTCATGCTTGTCGTATTCTGGCGACGTAATCTGGGCCAGCAGGGGGATATTTTCGCTGGACGCCATTGCGCATCTTCCGGATGTCACGCTGCCGTATCGGTCGGGGGACCCATCGGCATGATCCATACGTTTGCAGCACCGCGCCTCGACCGAGGACGACGTCCGCATCTCCCTGCACCACCGGTCCTTAGCAAGGGGGAGAGTACTAGCAGTGGACAGCCAAGATCTTAGGAGCGGAGTCCGAGCGCTCGCGCCGGACAGGGCCGTGTACCCGGTGGAGGAACCACCGGCACCGCGCACCCTCGTCGACATCGTCCTCGAGACGGTCGCGCAATACCCGGACGCCATCGCCTTGGAGGACGAGAACGAGAGCGTTCCCTACGGGGAACTCGAGGACCGGATCGAGACCCACGTCCAGCGGTTGTGGGACATGGGCATCGGACGCGGGGACCGTGTGGGCGTGCGTGTGCCCTCCGGCGGCGTGGACCTGTACGTTGCCATCCTGGCCACCCTGTTCGCCGGCGCGGCCTACGTGCCCGTGGACTGGGACGACCCCGATGAACGCGCGCGCACCGTGTGGGAGGAAGCCGGCGTGGCCGCCGTGTTCGGTCAGGGGCTCGAACTGACCCGCAACCCGGCCGTGACCACGGGTGAGCAGACCGCCACCCCGCGTACCCGCGACGACGCCTGGATCATCTTCACCTCCGGGTCCACCGGTAAGCCCAAGGGCGTGGCGATCTCCCACCGCTCCGCCGCGGCACTCGTGGACGCCGAGGCCCTCATGTACCTGCAGCGCCGCCCGCTCGGTCCCGGTGACCGCGTGATGGCGGGACTGTCCGTGGCTTTCGACGCGTCCTGCGAGGAGATGTGGCTCGCGTGGCGCCACGGCGCCACCCTGGTGCCCGCACCGCGCAAGATCGTGCGCTCCGGCCCGGACCTGGGCCAGTGGATCGTGGACAAGGAGATCACCGCGGTCTCCACCGTGCCCACGCTCGCATCCCTGTGGCCCAATGCCGCACTGGACCGGGTGCGCCTGCTGATCTTCGGCGGCGAGGCCTGCCCCCTGGAACTGACCAAGCACCTGGTGCGCCCGGGCCGTGAGGTGTGGAACACCTACGGACCCACCGAGGCCACCGTCATCGCCACGGGCGCCCTGCTCAACGGGGAGGCCCCAGTGCGCATCGGTCTGGCCGTGCCCGGGTGGGAACTCGCTGTCGTGGACGCCGACGGCCAGCCCGTGGGCTGGGGTGAGACCGGCGAGCTGATCATCGGCGGCGTGGGTCTGGGCCGCTACCTGGACCCCGCCAAGGACGCCGAGAAGTACGCGCCGCTGGAATCCCTGGGCTGGGACCGCGCGTACCGCTCGGGCGACGTCGTGCGCGCGGACCCCGAGGGCATCGTCTTTGCGGGCCGTGCCGATGACCAGGTCAAGGTCTCGGGGCGGCGCATCGAACTCGGTGAGATCGACACGCAGATGAGCGCCGTGCCCGGCGTGAAGCTCGGCGCGTGCGCCGTGCACTCCACCCCGGGCGGTGGCAGCGTGATCGCGGGTTACCTGGTCCCCGAGTTCGAGGGCTCCGTGGATCTCTCCGAGGCGCGGCGTTGGCTCGTGGAACGACTCCCGGGGCAGATGGTCCCCGCGCTGTGCATCATGGACGAACTGCCCATGAAAACCTCCGGCAAGGTGGACCGCAAGGCCCTTCCCTGGCCGCTGCCCACGTCCAACGACGACGGCTCCGAGTCCCTGACCGGGGACCTCGCGTGGCTCGCGGAACTGTGGGCGGACCAACTCGGACCGCTGCCGTTCGGCCCGGACAGCGATTTCTTCGCAATGGGTGGCAGCTCCGTGGCGCTCGCCCGGTTGGTCTCCGCGCTGCGCAAGACCCACCCGGACACCGAGATCGCCAAGATCTACGCCCACCCCACCCTCGAGGGCATGGCCGGTTACCTGGCCACGCTGGGGGAGTCCCACGACGTCAAGCGGGACCCCGAGCCCACCCCCGCGAGCACCGGCTGGCTGCAGGGGCTGTTCATCCTGGCCCTGAACTTCCTGAACGGGTTCCGCTACGTGGTGGGCGCGCTCATCGTGGTGTGGCTGCTGGCCGTGGTCGCGGACGCCGGTTGGGTCCCCACGCCGCCGTTGTGGCCGCTCGTCCTGGGGTGGCTCGTGATGTTCTCCCTGCCGGGGCGCGTGTTCATCGGCGCTGCCGCGGTACGCGCGCTGACCGCGGGGTTGAAACCCGGGCACTATCCGCGGGGGAGCTGGAACCACCTGCGCGTGTGGGCCGCCGAGCGCATCGTGGTCTACAACAAGTACGACGTCCTCACCGGCACCCCCATGGCCCGCGGCCTGCACCGGTTGTTCGGCAACAAGATCGGTAAGGGCGCACACCTCTACAACACCCCGCCCGTCACGGGTCTCGTGAGCGTGGGGGAGCACTCCACCCTGGAGTTCGAATCGGATCTGTCCGGCTACTGGCTGGACGGGGACGTCTTCCACGTGGGCGCCATCGAGATCGGTGACAACGCCCGCGTGGGCACCCGCACCCTCGTGGATCCCGGGATGCGCGTGGGCCACGGCGCCGAGGTGCTGCCCGGCTCGCACGTCAGCCGCAACGTCCCGGACGGCGAGCTGTGGGGCGGTTCCCCTCTGCGCCACCACGGCTCGGCCGGCCTCACGTGGCCCGAGGAGTCCCCGGAGGCCACGGGCGGCATGAAGACCTGGGGCTCGGCGACGTCGCACCTCGCGTTCTCCGCGGGCGCCGTGCTCGTGGGGTTGTTGCCCTTCCTCGCCCTGATCCCCGGGGCGCTGATCGTGCTGTCCCAGGTGATCACCATCCAGCAGTACGAGGTCGTCTTCCCGATCGTGGCCGTGTGGGTCCCCGTGTTCACCATCGTGACCGCGGTGGTGTGGTTGTTGCTCGTGGTCGCGCTCGTGCGCCTCGTGGCCGGGATGATCGTGCCGGGGTACTTCCCCCAGAACGGTCCCGTGGGGTGGGCCATGTGGCTCACCGAGACGCTCATGCAGCGCACCCTGATCTCCACCTACCCCGTGTACGCGTCCTGCATCACTCCGTGGTTCATGCGCCTGCTTGGGGCCAAGGTGGGGCGCAACGTGGAGATCTCCACCGCGGAGACCATCCCGCACCTCACCACGCTCAAGGACGGGTCCTTCCTGGCCGACCACGCCCTGGTCACGTCCCACCGCGCCGGGTTCGGATGGTTGCACGTGGGTACCTCCGTGATCGGTGAGCGCACCTTCGTGGGCAACTCCGGGATCGTGGGACCGGACCGGGACCTGCCCGCGGACGCCCTCGTGGCCGTGCTCAGCTCCGCCCCGCACCACGCACCCGCCGGTTCGTCCTGGCTGGGTCGCACGGCCGAGCCGATCGCCCGCGCCAAGACCGAGGCCGACGCCGAGTCCACGTTCCGCCCGCAACGGCGGCTCAAGGCGGCGCGTGCGTTCGTGGAATTCTTCCGCTTCGTGCCCGCCATGGTCTCGGCCTGGTTGGACCTCATCATCGTGTACGTCCTCACCGAGATCTACATGTCCCACGGGATGGGCGCCACGGGTGTGGTGGCCGCGTTCGCGTGGTCCGGTGTGGTGCTCACGGTCGCCAGTACCGTGGCCTGCCTGGTGCCGGTGCTCGTCAAGTGGGCCCTCGTGGGCCGCTTCCGACCGAGCGAACGGCCGCTGTTCAGCTCATTCGTGTGGCGCAACGAACTCACGGACGTGTTCGCCGAGTCCCTCGCGGTCCCGTCCATGATCCGCCTGAGCGTGGGTTCGCCCATGTTCAACCTGTGGGCGCGCCTGATGGGTGCGCACATCGGTCGCGGCGTGTGGTGCGAGTCATGGTGGCTGCCCGAGTTCGACCTCGTGCGCCTCGAGGACAACGTGTCCGTCAACCGCGGCACGGTCCTGCAGACCCACTTGTTCCACGACCGGGTCATGCGGATGGAGCCCGTGACCATGCGGCGGGGATCCACGCTGGGCCCCAACAGCTTCGTGCTGCCCGGTGCGACGATCGAGGAGCGCACCACCGTGGGCCCCGGGTCCCTGGTCATGCGGCAAGAGACGGTGCCCCCGGATGGCAACTGGGGCGGTAACCCCATCCGTCACCTCGCACCGGGGGACCAGGCGATCAGCGCCGAGGTCGTGCCCGCGATCGAGTCGGACCACGTGTCCACCGCACCGTTGCTCGGAGCTGCACCGGCGCCGCAGTTGAGCGCGGGATCGTCCGCGATGGCCACGGTCCGCACCGACGTCGTCCCCGCGGGGAAGACCTCCGGTAAGCACGAGGGAGTCACCGAATGACGCAGCAGAGCACGCAAGAAGTCGTCCTGGAGGGTGACCTGCCCGTGGGACAGCGCCCGCAACCGGGGCGCCGTCCACCGCGAGAGGTGTGGTTGGGCGACCGCGGGGACGAGGGCCGCACCGCGGCGGAGAGCGGTCTGTGGACCGCCGCGACCCCGGTGGTCACCGCGCCGCCACGTTCCACGTCCGCACCGCGTCAGGGTGCGGCCACCCGCAACGTGACGAGCGCGGACGGCCGCCGCACCAAGCGCCGCATCATGGGCGTGGACGTGGCGCGTGGATTCGCGCTCATCGGGATGATCGCGGTGCACGTGCTCTCCGCGACGAACGCCGCGGGGGAACCGTCCCTCGAATGGACCCTGTTCGCCGGGCACTCGGCCGCGCTGTTCGCCACGCTCGCCGGTGTGAGCCTCGCGTTCATGACCGGGGGGCGCACCCCGCGCCACGGTCGTGACGGCTCCCGGGCGCGGTTCTCCATCCTGGTGCGTGCCCTGCTGCTGTTCGCGATCGGTCTCACGGTGAACCTGCTCGAATTGCCCGTATACAACATCCTGATCTACTACGGTCTGATGTTCCTGCTGGCCATCCCGTTCACGCTCATGAGTGTGCGGTGGCTGCTGGCCTCGGCCGCGTTCTTCGCGGTGGTCATGCCGTTCGTGATGCAGTGGTCGCTGTCGGTGCTGCCCGCCCACGTGTACGGCAACCCCAGCTTCCTGGAGATCTTCTCGGACCCGGGATCCGTGTTCGCGGAGCTGTTCCTCACGGGCACCTACCCGGCGCTGCCATGGATGACGTTCATCTGCCTGGGCCTGGCGCTGGGCCGGTTGCCCCTGTCCCGCGACCGGGTGCAGGTGCTGCTCGTGATCGTGGGCGCCGTCGTCGCGGCCCTGTCCCGCGGTATCTCCATGCTCATGCTGCTGCGGTTCGACCTCGAGGACGCGTTGATCAATGCGACCCCGTGGATGACGTCCGAGGACGTGTGGAACATCCAGTACTACGGCCCGGACCCCCAGCTGCCGGACACCACGAACCTGTGGTTGCTGCTCACGGGCCCGCACACCAACACCCCGCTCGCCCTGTTCGAGAGCGCGGGCATGGCTATGATCGCACTGGGCGCGTTCCTGCTGCTGTGCCGCGTGATCGGCAAGTGGCTCACGTGGCTGGGTGCCATGGGCTCCATGACGCTGACGCTCTACGTGTCGCACCTGATCTTCATGGCGTTCGTGTGGACGGACGGCACCCCGTGGTTCTGGTACATCGTCCAGATTGTGGTGGCCGCCCTGTTCGCGGTGGCGTGGCAGCACGCCGTGGGGGCGGGTCCGCTCGAGCGGTTCGTGACCCGGGCGTCCAAGGGCGCGGCGGCCGCGGTGATCCGGCCCAAGAAGGCGCTCCCGCGGCGTCGTGCGGAGACCCCGCGGCGTCGCCACTGAGTGATGCCGCTGCCCCGCGGGGCGGATGACGAATGAACGGACCTCAGCCCTGCGGGGCGGGGTCCGTTCGCCATGCCACGGCCAGGCGCGCGTTCTCCCGCGCCGTGGTGCGCACGTCGCTCACGCTCCACCCGCGGCCGTAGTCCGCGCGTGCGGCCGATCCCACGTGGATGCTTGCGGGGTCGCGGGACAGTCCCGTCTGCCAGCCCTTCACCAGCGCTTCCACCCGCACCCATGTGCGCGTCACGGCCACGGCACGACGCCGCCCGCGCACGCGGGAAAGCCGGGCGCGGTCCGCGGGGTGCAGGACGTCGAGCAGCACGTTCGCCTCCACCTCGGACTGCAGACGCTCCACGTCCACGCCCACGGCACGCTGGGCCGTGACGAGAGCGATGACCCCGGCCGTGCGCGAGACCGAGAACCGGACGGGGCGAACGTGACCCAGCGCGGAGGACGCCGCGAGCTCGGGACCGGCGTCACCGCGGGACCCGGTCACCGCCGCCGCGCGACCGTGCACCTCGTGGGGTGCCCCGGTGCGTGGGTCGTGGCTGATCGGGACCTCGTGGGCGGAGCACCCGAGTCGGTGGGCCAGAACGTGGCGCAGAGCAACGCGTGAGACCACGAACAGTTCACGGGTGTGGGAGTCCTGCAGCGCACACGCCCGGGACAGTTCGTCCTCCGTGAGGCAGTCCACGGCGGAGAACGCCCAGGACGAGACATCCTCAAGGTGCAGGACGTGCAGCGTGAGATCCGCCGGTGCACCGGGCACGCGGCGTCGTTGTGCTGCCCACACGGGCTGGCGGTGCGCGAGCGCGTGCGCGCTCATCGGGCGCCACCCGTCGTGCCGTCGACAGCGGACCGCAACGCGTCGTGCAGCTCGCGTGCGTGATCGAACAACCCGTGATGGCCCCCGGGGATCGTGAGTGTGGCAGTGCCCCCGGTGCTCGTCCACCCCGCCATGGACTCCGCCGACGCCGTGTGGTCCTCCTGTGCGTGGACGAGCAGCAGGGGCGTGGCGAGGTCCGGCGGGGCGGCGTCGTAGCTCAACGACGCCCGAAGATCCGCGCGCAACGGGGCCAGGACGAGCTCACGCAGACCAGGGTCCGTGAGCAGCTCCTCGGGGGTGCCCCCGAGCTCGAGCAACCAAGCGGCCAGAGCGGCGTCGTCCTCGAGGATCGACGCGAGGTGCGGATCGCGATCCGGGGGCGCGGCCTTGGCGGAGAGCACCGTGCGCTCGAGCCGACCCGGGCGCTCGCGGTCCAGGGCCGCGGTGAACTCGGCGGCGAGCAGCGCGCCGAAGGAGTGACCGAGCGCGACCGTGGGCCGCTCGTCCGCGTCGAGGATCGGCAGCAGCGCCGCAAGCGCTTCCGCGACGAGCTCCGGGACGTCCACGACAGCGGGTTCGGCCATACGTGATTCCCGGCCTGGACGGCGGTGGGTGAGCACCTCGGTGTCCGCGGCCTGCAGATCGCGGCCGGACAGTGCCCCGGCGCCGGCGTGGGGAAAGACGACGAGGCGCCGTTGCGGGGTGAACGGGCCGGAGAACCACTGGGCGAGGGCCGTGGCGGGGGGTGGGGTCGTAGCCAACTTCCCGGACCTCCTGAATCCTGAGTGTGCCGACTGCCGCCGGTGCCGCGCGTGGGCGACGCTCGCTCGGTACGGTGCCGGACTGTTCCACCGGGCGGCCCTGTGGGGCGTTGCGGCGGGTGCTCCGATGCGGGTCCGGGGTGCTGCGAGTGGGCGTCTTACTGCGAGGCGTCCGGGGGAGAGGCTGCGGTGGGGGGACTTCTCGTCCGCGCTGCGGGAGGACCTAGACTCGAGGTAGGGGGCGCCGGCCCTTCCGTGGTGTGGACGTGGTCCCACAGTACCGAACCCGGCTGGGTGTGCTCCCCCGCAATCCGGGAAGTGACCCGGGTGCATGACGGACGCGGCATGGGAGGAACCCGTGGGGAAGAAGACACAACGAGCATCGGCCACGCCCGCCACACTCGCCCTCGAGCGCGCTGGCGTGCAATTCGAGGCCATGGGTTACGAGCACGATCCCCGCGTCACGGCCTACGGGCGCGAAGCGGCCGAGGCGCTGGGGCTGCCGCCGCAGTGCGTGTTCAAGACCCTGGTGGTGCAGACGGATCACGATGGCTTTGGGGTGTGCGTGGTGCCTGTGGCGCAGAGTGCGGACCTGAAAGCGGTGGCCGTCGCGCTGGGTGCCAAGAAGGCCCGGTTGGCGGATCCCGGGGATGTCCAGCGACTGACTGGCTACGTGCTCGGCGGAGTGAGCCCTCTGGGTCAGCGCACCCGCTTGCCCACGGTGATCGACGACGGCGCTCGGCGGTTGGACCGGATGTACGTCTCCGGTGGCCGACGCGGGCAGGACGTGGGTCTGGCCCCGCGAGATCTGGCCGAGCTCACCGGGGCGGTGTTTGCGGCGATCGCCCGCTGAGGTGGTCGCCGCGATCGCGCGGTGACCGGGCACGGTTTCATCTTCCGACCCTTGACGCGCCATGAAGTGGATCCAGATTTATTCGTGATGAATACTGATTCACTTACCGACACCTCGGCCCTCGCCCCGGAGGGCGCGGCCCGTCGCGCCCGCAAGGAGGCCCGCCGGAACCAGCTGCTGCGTGCGGCCGGTGCGGTGCTGGATGAACTCACCGAACGGGTCCCGGCCGCTGTGGCCGCGGCGGACGAGGACCCGGTGGAGCGGGCGAGCGCCGTCGCGCCCGAGGACCGGCCTCAGAGGAGGCCCGGAAGTCCGCTCGGAGGGCCGTCCCAGAATCCGTCCAGGAGCCCGCTCCTGGACCCAGCCGAGAATCCGCCCCGGAATCCACCCGAGATGAGGAGACGCGTCATGACCGCCGAGCACGAGTTCGAGGACATCCTGTACGAGATCCGCGGCGCCGCGGCCGTGACCACCATGAACTGACCCCAGCGCTACAATGCGTTCCGGTCGCAGACGGTGTACGAGCTCATCACCGCGCTCCGGCTCGCCTGGGCGGACCGGGCTGTGCAATCCGTCATTCTGACCGGTGCGGGCGAGAAGGCCTTCTGCACGGGCGGGGACGTGAAGCAGCGCGCCGAGATCGGCGACTATGGTCCGTCGCCGTCGGGGATGGTCGAGATCGGGAACCTGCACAAGGTCATCCGTGACATCCCCAAGCCGGTGATCGCGGCGGTCAACGGACTCGCGATCGGTGGCGGGCACGTGCTGCACGTGCTGTGCGATCTCACGATCGCCTCGAGCACCGCGCGCTTCGGTCAGTCCGGGCCCAAGGTGGGTTCGTACTGATCGTGGAGGAGATCGCCCGCGGTGACGTCAACGCGGGCTACGTCCAGGTGGTGGGTTCGCTCGTGGGACAGATCCCGGCGTCGTCGGCGTCGCCCGAGACGGCGGAGAAGTACGTGCCGCTCATCACGAGCGGGCGCGGCATCGTGGGCATCGCCCTCTCCGAATCGCACGCGGGCTCGGACGCCGGCAACCCGAGGATGACGGCCCGGCGCACTGACGACGGTTGGGTCATCAACGGCACCAAAGCGGTGGGCCGCGGCCTGATGCGCTGCGAGGACGTCCTGGTCCCGCGCGAGCACCTGATCGGCCCCGGGGGCGCGGGATTCACCCAGGTCATGGAGCTCATCATTTCCCGCGAATCGGCCGGACGCGGGTACGCACCCTAACCGGGATCGACAGCACGACCAGGAGGATTGCCCATGAACGAGCACAACACCGGCACCACCGCACGGGTGGCGATCGTGACCGGCACCGGACAGGGCATCGGAGCGGCCATCGCCGAGCCGCTGCACGAGGTCACTGAGGAGTGGACCCGCGAGATCGTGACCGTGGAGCGGCTCGGGGTGCTCACTGTGGCTCGCCATGTCCTGCCGCATCTGCGTGTGGCGGGAGCCGCGGGTCGGCGGGCGAGCTTGGTCGTGGTGTCGTCGGACAGGGCCAAGGCGGGCTCGTTCGGGGACGCGGTGTCGTCGGCCGCGCGGGCGGGTGTGCTGGGCATGGTGCGCTCCGTGGCGCGCGAGAACGCCGTGGTACCCATGATGGCCGATGCCGGGTGCCCGGGTCCCACGGACACCGCGATGTACCGCGAGCTCGCGGACGCCCAGGGCCTCACGGGGAAGGTCTTCTCCGGGATGACGCGGGGCATCCCCGCCCGCAGGCTCGGCACCCCCGAGGAGGTCGCGGCCACGATCCACTTCCTGCTCTCCCCGGGGACGGCCTACATCACGGGCCAGGCGATCTCGGTGAGTGGTGGGTTGACGATGTGATGGTGGCGCCGGGTCAGCGCGGGATGCCCGCCACGGCTTGCAGCCGGTGGCTGGTCATGCCTTCACGGTCGATGATCGGTAAGGCCCGCTGGATCCGCTCCTGGACGGCCGGGATCTGCAGGGACGCCTGATGGCCCTCCTCGGTGTCCCAGACCTCGGTGACCCACACGGCATCAGGATCCTCGGGATCGGTGGCAACGAGGTAGAGGCGGCAACCGGGCATGGGCTCGGCGGCGTCGTTCTCGGCCAAGATGCCCGCGAGCGCGTGCCCGTTCCCGGGGGTGGAGCGGAGGCATCCGTGGAGCATGAACAGGGCAGTGGTGTCGGCTGTCCCGATGGATGTCGTCATGGGGCCAATCTAACCGCTGTGTGGCGTGGAACACAGGGGTGCGGGCGGACAATGCCGGCGCTCCCGAAAGGGGCACGGACACCATGCCCCGGAACTGCTCCAGGGCATCATCTCCGGGCGCTTCGTCCGGGTGTGCAACGTCCAGACGGTGCCCGAGCGGCGTCGTAGTGTGAGCTCATGCGCCAGCGGACGACGACGGACACGGCAGCGCGCCCCGGCGCTGGCAGGGCGCTTTTCGCGGCGATAGCGGGAACGGTTATCGAGTGGTATGACTACGCGTTGTACGGCACCGCGGCCGGGCTCACCATCGGCCGCTGTTCTTCGCGGGATGGACTCCGGGGCGTCGCCCAGGGCGGCGGGCCCGCGGTATTTCCCCGGTCACGGCGCAGAGAATCACCGACCGGGAGGGCCGATAATCGCCTCACGCGTGTTCTGTCATCGCAGCGTGAGGGTTTCCACCGGCTGGCCTGTGACCGCGGCAATCAAGTCGAAGTCCTTGTCCATGGCCAGCACCGTCAGCCCAGCCTTCTCTGCACATGCTGCGATCAGCAGATCCGGAATGGACGGCGCACGATGCTGACCTCTATCGGCGAGCAACATCTGCACCTGGAAGGCACGGTCCTCCATCGCGGGCGTCAGATGTTCGATGGGCATCAGCGACAGCGGCGGCAGCCCGAACGCCTGACGCCCGCCTTCGCCGGAACGGGATGAGAATCCCAGTTCAAGTCGCGTGACCGTCGAGAGTCGAACCAGTCCTCGTTCGATGCGGGCATTCCAGTCCTCGAGGTGCGCGGCCTTCCCTGCCTGCATTCGTGCATACGCAGACTTGTCGATTAACCAGCCGGTCAGTGCCACGCGGCAGCCATGATGTCGTCATCCATGAGGTCGCCGAACGCGCGGGAGGAGCGCTCCCAGTCCTCAGTGGTCACCGTGGCCTTGTCGCCCGTCATGGCTGCCGCTGTCTCAAACTTCCGGCGCAGGAACTCGTTGCGGGATAGCCCCAGCGCGGATGCCTCCGCATCGATGCTTTCAACCGCCCTGTCACTGAGTCCCCGGATGAGGACATTCTTCATCGTCAGCACCTCCTCGAAGAATGCTATCGCGATATCGTTTAACGGAAAAGATCTCACCCACGCCCGTGTGCGGGCATCTCTCCGGCGACCGACACCGCCGTGGCGTCGGTCGCTTATGCGTGTCGGACGATCTTGGCACCGTCTCAGTAGTCGAATAAATTTTCGAATAATCAGGGAGGGTGAGCCACCATGACGGTGCTGGAGATGACGGAGACCGGGCAATACGAGGACCCGTGGGACACGGTTCCGGTGATCGGCGCGGGCATGCCGGTAGAGCGTCCCACGGGGCTGGTGGGCGGCTCCACGGACCCCGCCCTCGATGATCTCGCGGTGGTGTGTGACATCACCGGGACGCCGTGTGTGGTGACGTACCGCGGTGAGGAGCATCGCGTCCTGCAGCCCGCCGTTCGCTGGTACGAACGCCGGAATTGGTGGGACGTGGAGGTCCGCGTGCCGCGTGAGAGCCGCACGAGCGCGGTGGATCAGGAGCGGTGGCGGGTGCAGGTCGTCCGGCCCGGGGTGGTTATCGCACGCACCTTCGAACTGGTCCGGAACCAGTTCACCGATCAGTGGCGGGTGCTCCGTGTCAGCGCCGCATGAGACCGCCCGTGGTCGCTGTGCGGAGTCCTTCCGTGTCACTTCATGTCGCCCGCGGAGCCGTCCGCGATTGACAGAAGTTCGAATAAAGTTTCGAATATGGGCATGTGGTTCCCCCATCTTCACGTGGCCTCGGCCTTCAGCTCGCACTACGGTGTGGCGCGTCCGGAAGAACTCGCCCGGGCGGCCGCGTCCCAGGGAGCACAGGTCCTCGCGTGCACGGACCGGGACGGCCTCTACGGGGCCGTCAAACACGTGCTGGCATGCCGCGCGCACGGTCTCGCTCCCGTCCTGGGTGTGGACATCGCCCTGCTGCGGACCCCGCGCGCCGGCGCGGGAGGCGCGCAGGGCCGGGTGGCCGGGCAGAATCGGGCGGCCGGACAGCGACGTCGTCCGGCGGCACCCGTGGTGATCGGCCGGGTGGTGGTCCTGGCCACGGGACGCAACGGGGGAGCCGGGTACGCGGCCCTGTGCCGGGTGGTCTCCGCCGCCCACCGGGCTCATGACCGGCACGCGGCCCACCCCATCGGACTCAGCGCGGAGCAGTTGGCGCGGCACGTGCATCGTGCGGCGCGCCACGGTGATCCCGGGCTCGTGGTGCTGCTCGGCCCGGACTCGGACGTGGGTCGGCTACTCGTGGGACGGCACTACCACGCGGCGCGCACCGCGCTGAACCGATGGCGTCACGCGCTGCCCGCGGGGACCCTCGTGGTGGAGACGGTGACCCACCTGGCGCCCCAGGGTGCGCCCCTGAGCATGGGGCACGCGGTGCGGATGTTCCAGATCGGGCGGCAGGCGCAGCTGCCCGTGGTGCTCAGCAACGCCGTGCGCTACGCCCACCCGGGGCAGGCCGTGACCGCGGACGTCCTGGACGCCGCCCGGACCTTGATGTCCCTCGACGAACTGGCCGGGGCGGATCGCGGTGTGCTGCAACCCAACGGGCAGGGCTGGCTCAAGGACGGTGACGAGATGAGTCTGCTGGCCCGGGAGATCGCCCTCGCCGCGGACCACGGTCAGGCGGGACACGGCGCGCTGCTCGCGGACACCCACCACCTGGCCCAGCGCTGCCGTCTGGATCCGGAGGGGGATCTCGGGGTGGACCGTCCGGTGATCCCGGAGGCCTCGGTGATCGGGGTGAGCGGTGACCCGGACCGGGAACTGGCCCAGCGTTGCTACGCGGGACTCGCCCGGTTGCATGCCGGCGAGGACTGGGACCGCACCGTGCCCGGACTCAACCGGGAGTCCCTGCGCGGACGGTTGGAACGGGAACTCGCGGTGATCGCCCAGCTCGGCTTCGCCGGGTACTTCCTGACCGTGGGGGAGGTCTCGGAACTGATGAGCGGCATGGGTGTGCGTCACGCCGCCCGCGGTTCCGGGGTCTCGTCCCTGGTGGTCCACCTGTTGGGGATCTCACCGGCGGATCCGCTCGAGTACGACCTCGTCTTCGAGCGCTTCCTCTCCCCGCTGCGCCCCAGCCTGCCGGACATCGACATCGACATGGAGAGCGCGCAACGCCACGCCGTCTACCACCGGATCTTCGAACGCTTCGGCCCCCGCCGCGTCACGCTCATGAGCATGCAGAACGCCTACCGCTCCCGCGGAGCCGTGCGGGACGCCGGACTAGCACTGGGGCTCGAGGCCCAGGAGGTGGACCACGTGGCCACCCAGTTGTGGCGCGTGCCCGGGGGCACCCTGCGGGAGGAGATCGCACGCCGGCCCGAACTCGCCCCGCTCGCGGAGCGGCTGCGCAACAACCGGCAGTTGGACCTGCTCGTGGATCTCACCGAACGCCTCGACCGACTACCCCGGCACATCTCCATGCATCCGTGCGGGGTAATCCTCTCCGACACCACCCTGTTGCAGCGCACCCCCGTGCAGGCCAGCGGGATCGGGCTGCCCATGTCCCAGTACGACAAGCACGACATGGACCCCATGGGGCTGATCAAACTCGACATCCTGGGCGTGCGCATGCAGTCCGCCCTGGCCCACGCCGTGGAGGAGATCACCCGGTTGCGACCCCACGAACCCCCGCCCAGCCTCGACACCATGCCCCGGGACGACCCCGACACCTTCCGGCTGATCAGCTCCACCCACACCCTGGGGTGCTTCCAGATCGAGTCCCCCGGGCAGCGGGAACTGATCGGGACCATGGGACCGGAGGAGTTCAACGACCTCGTCGTGGACATCTCCCTGTTCCGCCCCGGGCCCATGCAGGCCGCCATGGTCCGGCCCTACCTCAACGCCCGCCACGGCTGGTCCACGCCCACCTACCCCCACCCGGACCTCCAGGAGATCCTCGCCGAGACCCGCGGGGTGGCCGTCTACCACGAACAGATCATGCGCATCATGGACCGGATGACCGGGTGTGGTCTGGCCCGCGCGGACATCTGGCGGCGACTGCTCGGCTCTGCCTCGGAGGAGCCCGTGGAAACCGCTTTCCGCGACGGCGCCCGCGCTCGCGGCTACGCCCCGGACGTGATCGACACGGTGTGGGGGATCCTGCACGCGTTCGGCAGTTTCGGTTTCTGCAAGGCCCACGCGGTGGCCTTCGCGGTGCCCACCTATCAGTCGGCGTGGTTGAAGACCCATCACCCGGAGGCGTTCATGGCCGGGGTGTGGGAACATGACCCCGGGATGTACCCCGCCCGCCTGCTCGTGGGGGAGGCCCGCCGCATGGGGATCCCCGTGCTGGGCCCGGACGTCAACCGCAGCACGGACCACCACCGGGTGGAGTCGGTCACGCCGCGGCCAGGGACCGTGGTCTCGGGGGACCTGGACCGGGGGATCCCCCACACCCAGGACGGTGCGTGGGGGATCCGCATGTCCCTGGGTTCCATCACGGGGATCAGCGCCGCGGAGATCGAACGTCTCGTGGCCGCCCAGCCCTACAGCACCCTCGCCGAACTGCGGGTGCGCGCCCGGCCCACCCGGCGCACGCTGCAACGGCTCGCGGAGGCGGGCGCCCTGGACTCCCTGTTGCACCGCGCCGAGACGCGGGCCTCCCACACGGACATGGTCCACTTCCTGCGGGAACAGGCGGATCGGCCCGCGACCGGGCGCGGGACCTCGGCCCGTGCGCAGCCCGGGGAGGGGCAGCTGGCCCTGCCCCTCGGGGACGTGGACCTGGCCGCCCTTCCGGCGCGGCTGCCTGAACCGAGCACGGGGGAGCGGGTCAAAGCGGAGATGGACACCATGCGCATCGAGGTCAGCGCCCACCTCATGGACTCGCACGGTGAGCTCATGCGTTCCTACGGGGCCACCCGCGCCGAGGACCTGTTGGGGTTGCGCAACGGCACCGAGGTGATCGTAGCTGGCGTGCGGGTCTCCACCATGACCCCGCCCATGCGCAGCGGCAAACGCGTGGTCTTCATCTCCTTGGACGACGGCTCCGGGGCCGTGGACTGCACGTTCTTCGACGAGGCCCAGGCCGCCTCCGGTGAGGTACTGTTCGCCCCCACGCTGCTGTTGGTCCACGGCCACACGCGCCGCACGGGCCCGCGGGGGATCGGGATCCAGGTGGCCCAGGCGTGGGACCTCTCCCGCCCGGAGACCCTCCCGGATCCCCGGTCCCTGCTGGGTTCGCGGCCCACACCGTCCCGTCCGCCGCGACCGGAGTCCGCTGAGGGCCCCGGACGACGCCGCAGCCACGGCCCCGAACGGCCCGGTGCCTCCCGGGGCCGCGCTCCCCAGGGGGACAGCGCCGTCGCCGGTGCGCACCCCCGCACCAGAACCGAGGTGAAACCCCAGGTCAGAAGGTGAATAACCGGCGCGCGGCTCGTGCCCCACGGGACACCGGGGCGCCACGTGGCCGTAACGCGGTGACCCTAGCGTGTGACTCACCCACCGCCCGTCGCGGTCGGATGCTCACCGCCCGTAGTAGCCGGACCCCCTCCGCCCGCAGCGGTCGGAACCCTTCGCACCAGGAGCACCACATGACCGAGAACACCTCACGTCCCTCGCGCCGGAACCTGATCACCGGAGGCAGCGCCATCGCGGCCGCCGGTGTGCTCGCCGCCGCGCCGTCGACCGCCCACGCGGCACCGGCGCTTGTGACCCAGCACGGCCACGGTCACAGCCGGATGCCCCTCTCCTTCGGGCGCAACGGCAGGTTCAAGATCGTCCAGTTCAACGACACCCAGGACGGCCCGCGCACCGACCGGCGCACCATCGAGCTCATGAACAAGGTGCTGGACCGGGAGAAGCCCCAGTTCGTGCTGATCAACGGGGACGTGATCGACGGTTCCCCGCGCACCGACCGCGAGGTCAAGCAGGCCGTGAACAACGTGGTGCTGCCCATGGAGTCCCGGGGCATCAAGTGGGCGGTGACATTCGGCAACCACGACGAGGACTCCACCGAGGAGCACGGCACCGGGATGCGTGAACCGCAGTTGGTCGAGTTCGTGCGCCAGTACAAGCACAACCTCAACCCCGGGGACGACCAGAAGGTCTTCGGCTCGTCCAACGCCCAGCTGTTGATCCGCGGGTCCCGCGGCCACGCCCCCGCGTTCGCCGTGTGGTTGCTGGACTCCGGCCGGTACGCGGAGGAACGCCCCGGCGGGCAGGACCGTGAGGGTCTCATGGGCTACGACTGGATCCGTCCCCAGCAGATCCGCTGGTACAACGACCTCTCGGTGGAGACCGAGCGCCGTTACGGGAAGAAGATCCCGGGGCTCATGTACTTCCACATCCCCACGTGGGAGCACCACCACATGTGGTTCGGTCAGCAGTTCACTTCGGACGAGTCCGGGCACGCGGCCGCCGTGAAGCGTCACGGGATCGTGGGGGAGAAGCACGAGAACGTCTACACGGGCATGGTCAACTCGGGGATCTACGCCGCGGTCCTGGAACGCGGGGACGTCCTGGGCCTGTACTGCGGCCACGACCACATCAACACCTACATGGGCAACTACTTCGGGGTCGAACTGGGCTACGGCCCCGGCACGGGTTTCGGGACCTACGGGCTCAACGACGGCACCCGTGACGAGCACACCCTGCGCGGTGCCCGCGTGTTCGAGCTCGACGAGCGCACCAAGCGCGTCTACACCCGCACGCGCCTGGTCTTCGCCAAGGACCTCGGGATCGACATGAGCCCCGAGACCCAGCCCATCGACCACCCCGAGCGCTTCCCGCGCTACGTGCGCGGCTGAGCCGCGGGCACCGGGACTGGGCCCCGGGTCCGTCCTCGCGCCCGGGGCCCGACGCCCTGCCCGCAGCCCTGCCAGGGGTTCGACGGCGCGGCCCCGCTCCACGACGCCGCGCGCCGTCGTCCGCGGCACGGTACGCCGCGACGTCGTGGGTCGGGAGTGCTGTGCAAAACTGTGAGGCATGGCGAAAAACAGTGGCGGGGGAGATCTGCTGCAGACCGTGGACCAGGTCACGGAAGAGGCGATCAACATCGCGTACCGCTTCGACCAGAAGCTGCAGCGATGGCGTCAGGGACGGGCCGTGCAGCGCGGGGACATCCCCACCATGCTCGCCTTCGACGGCTACGGCAGCCCCCGCTACGTGCGGGCCCTGGGGCGCGTGCTCCTCAAGACGGGCTTGCTGATCGAGGACACCGACGACGCCGCGGAGTCGATCCGCGGGTGGCGTTCCTTCACGTCCGTGCCCTTCGCGTTCGCCCACGTCAACGTGTGGTTGGGCGAGCACGAGTTCCACCTCGTGGCGGACAAGGGCGGCGTGATCGACGTGGACCTCAAGGTCTCCATGACCCCCGGGGTGCACACCATTTACATGCAGGCCGAGGGCTCGGAGGTCACGGAGGCCAAGGTCACCGTGGTCTCGGACGAGCAGCACGTGGGGGTCGTGTGCGACGTGGACGACACCGTGATGGTCACCGCCCTGCCCCGCCCCATGCTCGCGGCCTGGAACTCGTTCGTGGCCAACGAGCACGCGCGCATCCCCACGCCGGGGATGTCCACCATGATGGACCGGCTGCGCCGCAGCCATCCGCACGCACCCTTCCTCTATCTCTCCACGGGGGCGTGGAACGTGGCGCCCACCCTGCGTCGGTTCCTCACGCGCAACGCGTACCCCGCCGGAGCGCTGCTGCTCACCGACTGGGGGCCCACCACGGAGCGCTGGTTCCGGTCTGGTTCCCAGCACAAGGTGCAGAACCTGCAGCGTCTGGCGCGCAACTTCCCCCACGTGCGGTGGATCCTGATCGGCGACGACGGTCAGCACGATCCGCAGATCTACTCGGGCTTCGCGCAGCGTCACCCGGACTCGGTGGCCGCCATCGTGATCCGCAACCTCTCACCCACCGAGGCCGTCCTGGCCGCGGGCACCCGCGCCTCGGAGGGCCATCACGTGACCGTTCCGGAGGGCACGCTGTGGATCGAGGCCAACGACGGCGCCTCCATCTCGGATCAGCTGAAGGACGCCGGGTTGCTCTGAACCCGCGCGGGCCACGGGGGCCCCCGCATCCGGGCGCCCGTCGACCCGCCCCGAGCACATTGTCGGATGCACCCCCGAACGGAGGAACCATGGCACACACGACCCTCGGCATCACCGGCGCCACGGGACGCATCGGCGGGGCCGTCTCGCGCCGGCTCGAAGAACGCGGCGTCGCCCACCGGCTGCTCGTGCGTTCCCCGCACCAGGTCGCGTCCCACGTGGCCGCAGCGAACGGCCTGCTCGACGCCGCCACCATGGACTTCGCCGACCCGGAAGGGGCCGCGGAGTCGATGGCGGGACTGGACACTGTGTTCCTGGTGTCCGCGTCCGAATCGGCGGATCGCAAGCAACAGCAACTGGCCATGGTCGAGGCGCTGTCCCGCGCGGGCGTGCGCCGGGTGGTCTACACGTCCTTCGCGGCACCCGCACCGGACGCGACCTTCACGTTCGCCCGCACCCACTACGCCACGGAGCAGGCCATCGAGCGCGCCGGTCTCGAGTACACCTTCCTGCGGGACAACTTCTACCTGGACGTCTTCCCGGACTTCGCCAGCGCCGACCGCGTCCTGCGCGGGCCCGCCGGGGACGGGCGGGTCGCGGCGGTGGCCCGCGCCGACGTCGTCGACGCCGCGCTCGCGGTGCTGCTGGATCCGCGAGGGCACGAGCGCGCGGCCTACACCCTGACCGGTCCCAGTGCACTCACCCTGGACGAAATGGCGCGGATCATGACCCGTGTGACGGGGCAGGACCACCGCTACGAGCCCGAGACCCTCGAGCAGGCCCGGGCGTCCCGCGCTGGCTACGACCCCGAGCCGTGGCAGATGGAGGGCTGGCTCTCCACGTACACGGCGATCGCCTCGGGGGAGCTCTCGCGCGTCACGAACGACGTCCAGATGCTCACCGGGCACGCGCCCCGCTCTCTCGAGGACGTGCTGCGCGGCGCGTGAGACACGCTGTGCAAAAAAATTTTTCGTGACTTCCCCCGCCCGTCTTGTCCACATGGGCCCCGCGAGAACCGCGTGTTCTCAGGGCTCCCGGACGCGGCCCCTGTGGACAACCCAGGGAAAAGACAACATCCCCCTGTGGATCACACGACCACATCATGTTGGGTCCTGTTCCGGCACACGACACTAGATGTAGTATTGACGTAGATCTTCAACCACCTGGCGCACCACCCGGATCCAGAGCCGAACGGCCCCGGAAGCGCCCGAAAATTGGTACTTCCCGCAAGGAGAATGGGCTATGTCTGTCACCGTGTATTCCAAGCCGTCGTGCGTCCAGTGCAACGCCACCTACCGTGCTCTCACCAAGAAGGGCATCGACTACACCGTCGTGGACGTCACCGAGGACACCGCCGCCTACGAGCACGTGGTGGGCCTGGGATACCAGCAGGTCCCCGTCGTGGAGACCGCCACCGAGCACTGGTCCGGCTTCCGCCCGGACAAGATCAACGCGCTGGCCCTGCTGCGCTCCGCCTGAGCCGGAAACGGACGGGCCGCCGCGGGCGGCCTGGCACCACCCGGGCGAGTGGCCCCGAACCCCACCGCCAGCCCGCCCCCGGAATCACACGAATTGGTACGACCCCCCCAGAATCGAAGTGACCCGGCATGAGTGCTCTCGCCACGGTTCTCGCCCAGGCGAAGGAGCGGGAACTCCATCGCACACCCGTCGTCGCGGGGGATGATGCACCCCTAGTGGTGTACTTCTCCTCCGTGACGCGCAACACGGACAGGTTCGTCACCAAACTCCCGGTGCGGTCCGTCCGGTTGCCCCTGAAGACCACCGAGACCGCTCCCCGCATTGACGAACCCTACGTGCTGGCAGTGCCCAGTTACGGGCGTCCCGGGGGAGCGGGATCGGTCCCACCGCAAGTCGTGAAGTTTCTCAACGATCCCGTCTCGCGCGCGCACCTGTTGGGGGTGCTCGGCGCGGGCAACACCAACTTCGGCCCCCTGTTCTGCGTCGCCGCGGAGAAGGTCGCAGCCAAGTGTCAGGTTCCCCTGCTCTACAAGTTCGAGCTCATGGGAACCGACGAGGACGTCGAGAAGGTTACCCAAGGATTGGACAAGTTTTGGCAAGCATCCATGCAACCCCGGGCGTGAGCGTCGAACCCGGTCACGAGGATCCCACCTGCCCCGAGAAGTACCGCGGGCTGGGCTACCACGAGCTCAACGCGCTGTTGAACCTCTACGACGCGGACGGCAAGATCCAGTTCGAGGCCGACCGCCAGGCCGCGCGACAGTACTTCCTGCAGCATGTGAACAAGAACACCGTGTTCTTCCACGACCTCGAGGAGAAGCTCAAGTACCTCGTGGACCACCAGTACTACGAGGCCGAGGTGCTCGAGAAGTACAGCTTCGAGTTCGTGAAGGCGCTGTCCAAGCAGGCCTACGGCTACAAGTTCCGGTTCCAGACCTTCCTGGGCGCGTTCAAGTTCTACACGTCATACACGCTCAAGACCTTCGACGGTCAGCGTTACCTGGAACGGTTCGAGGACCGCGTGGTCATGGTGTCCCTGTACCTCGCGGACGGGGACGAGGCCCTCGCGCAGCGGCTCGTGGCGGAGATCATCTCCGGACGGTTCCAGCCGGCCACGCCCACGTTCCTCAACGCGGGCAAGAAGCAGCGCGGCGAGCTCGTCTCGTGCTTCCTGGTGCGCTTCGAGGACAACATGGAGTCGATCGGGCGCAACATCAACTCCGCGCTGCAGCTGTCCAAGCGCGGCGGTGGCGTGGCGTTCGCGCTGACCAACCTGCGCGAGTCCGGTGCGCCCATCAAGATGATCGAGAATCAGTCCTCCGGTGTCATCCCCGTGATGAAGCTGCTCGAGGACTCCTTCTCCTACGCCAATCAGCTGGGTGCCCGCCAGGGCGCCGGCGCGGTGTACTTGAACGCCCACCACCCGGACATCCTCAACTTCCTGGACACCAAGCGCGAGAACGCGGACGAGAAGATCCGCATCAAGACCCTCTCGCTGGGTGTGGTCATCCCGGACATCACGTTCGAGCTGGCCAAGAAGGACCAGGACATGTACCTGTTCTCCCCGTACGACGTGGAGAGGATCTACGGCGTGCCGTTCGCGGACGTCAACGTGAGCGAGAAGTACCACGAGATGGTGAACGACTCCCGCATCGCCAAGAAGAAGATCAACGCCCGCGAGTTCTTCCAGACCGTGGCGGAGGTGCAGTTCGAGTCCGGGTACCCGTACATCATGTTCGAGGACACGGTGAACCGCGCCAACCCCATCGACGGCAAGATCATCATGTCCAACCTGTGCTCCGAGATCCTGCAGGTCTCCGAGCCCTCCGTGTACAACGAGGACCTCACGTATGCGCAGGTGGGCAAGGACATCTCGTGCAACCTGGGGTCCATGAACATCGCCATGGCCATGGAGTCCCAGGACTTCGGCGCGAGCATCGAAATCGCGATCCGCGGTCTCACGGCGGTCTCGGACATGTCCAACATCGACTCGGTGCCCTCCATCCGGCGCGGCAACGAGATGTCCCACGCAGTGGGCCTGGGGCAGATGAACCTGCACGGGTACCTCGCCAAGGAGCACATCCACTACGGCTCGACCGAGGGCGTGGACTTCACCAACATGTACTTCTACGCGGTGACCTACCACGCGATCCGCGCGTCCAACCTGATCGCCAAGGAGCGCGGCGAGTCCTTCGTGGGCTTCGAGAAGTCGGCCTACGCGAGCGGCACGTTCTTCGACAAGTACGTCGACGGCGTGTGGGAGCCCGCCACGCCGCGCGTCGCCGAGCTGTTCGAGCGGGCGGGCATCGCCCTGCCCACCGCGGACGACTGGCGTGAGCTGCGCGAGAAGGTCATGGCGGACGGGATGTACAACCAGAACCTGCAAGCGGTCCCGCCCACGGGGTCCATCTCGTACATCAACAACTCCACGTCCTCGATCCACCCGATCGCCTCGCGGATCGAGATCCGCAAGGAGGGCAAGCTCGGGCGTGTGTACTACCCGGCGCCGTTCATGGACAACGAGAACCTGGAGTACTTCCAGGACGCGTACGAGATCGGCTACGAGAAGATCATCGACACGTACGCCGCCGCGACCCAGCACGTGGACCAGGGCCTGTCCCTCACGCTGTTCTTCAAGGACACCGCCACCACGCGCGACATCAACCGCGCGCAGATCTACGCGTGGCGCAAGGGCATCAAGACCATGTACTACTCCCGCATCCGCCAGCTGGCGCTCGAGGGTACCGAGGTCGAAGGCTGCGTCTCCTGCATGTTGTGATCCCCGCCGTCTCCTGACGGCACCGCGTCGGCAACGACGCCGCTCCCGCCCCACCCGGGTCTCTTAGCCGGGTGGGGCGGGAGTTTTTCCCTGAAGTCCGGCCCTGGCCGGGGATATGCTGACGGAACGGTCGAGACAGTGAATCGGCCAATGCCGGAGCACCGCATCCCTGGGAGGAACCGCATCATGACCACCGCGGAATCGACCCCCCAGAAGCAGTGCTCGACAGGAATCCAGGGTGCACCCGCGTGGTACACCGAGGAACAGATCGTGCGGGCGGTTCCCGCCGAGCGTGCACGTCGGCTTCTCGAAGCCACGCTGCGTTCCGGATTCCGCCCGGAAGATGACCCCGCGCGCAGCAATGTCTCCGCCGGCGAGGGCCACCTGCTGTTGATGCCGTCGGTCATTGGTGACTGGGCAGGCATCAAGGTCGCATCGGTCTCGCCCGGGAATCCCGAACGCGATCTGCCCCGCATCCAGGCCACCTACATGCTCATGGACTCGGCCACCCTGAGTCTTCGAGCTCTGCTGGAAGGCAACGTCCTCACCACCCTACGGACCCCCGCGATCTCGGCCGTGGCCACCGATTACCTGGCCCCGAAGGAGGCGACCAAGCTCGTGGTGTTCGGCACGGGGCCGCAGGCGCTCGCCCACATCGCGGCATTCGCCGAGATCCGCTCGTTCACGGAGGTCGTGGTGTGCGGCCGGACTCCGCGCAAGGTGGACGCCGCCGTCGACTACGCCCGCACGCTGGGTCTCGCGGCCCGATCGGGGGACGCGAGCGAGGTACGCGACGCGGACGTGGTGGTGTGCACGACGTCGGCGGCGGAGCCCCTCTTCGACGGTGCCCTGGTGCCGGACACCGCGGGCGTCGTGGCCATGGGATCCCACGAGCATGTTCCGCCGGCGCATTCGGACGTCGCCGTGCAGGATCCCCCACATGGCCAACCCCACCGAGAAGAGCGTGAACGCGGCGAGTCCGTGCAGCCAGGTCAGGCCGTGGGGGTGGATGAAGGTTGGGGTATCCAGCGCGCGCCATCAGGACAACTGGCGCGCGGAGGACTATCCGAGGGAGCTGCGTCATGCTGCTCAATGCCCTGGCCGAGGTCAGTAACACCACCACGGCCGGCATTAAGTTCTACCGTCGGGAGGGACTGTCGCCCGCCGGTACCAGGCTCACCGCCACGCGGCAGGACTACGATCAGGGTCACGCGGAACGCCTGCAGCTCATCCGGGTACTGCGGGAGGAGGCCGGTGCCACGATCCCCGACATCCGTGCGCTGGTCACCCTGATCGACGATCCGCGGCGGGCCCCTCGTGGACGCCCTCGAAATCGCCCAGGCGCTCGCCGCGGGCCTGTCACCTGCCGAGGCCAGCGGGCCCCCGGAGCGCCGGGAGGATCCGATGATCCGGGACATGCTCACGCAGCTGGGGTGGCCGGACGTGGCAAGCGGGCCGCGCCGGGCGCTCGGTGAGTTGTTGGAGGGCGTGCGGGCCACTGGGTCACCCGTGGACCGGGGGAGACGCCGTCCTGGGACGTCATCGTGGCCCGCGCGGTGCGGGGAATGGTCTCTTACAATCGGCTGACCCGGGTGCTGCGGGCTCTGGGCCATGTCTCCCACTCGGTGCGCGCCGCCGGGTCGTAGGTCAGCGGTGGCACTCGAAAGGCCCCGGAAAGTAGTGTTCCGGGGCCTTGTCTGGTGCGCGATACTGGGATCGAACCAGTGACCTCTTCCGTGTCAGGGAAGCGCGCTACCGCTGCGCCAATCGCGCTCAATGTTCATCATATTGAACGAGGTGGTTGCACCGAGGTGGAGACGGGATTCGAACCCGCGTAGACGGCTTTGCAGGCCGCTGCCTAACCACTCGGCCACCCCACCGGGGACCAGATCCTTGGAGGACAAGGTCTCAGGTCTCGACCAGGGTCGAAAACTGCGAGCGGACGACGGGAGTCGAACCCGCGACCCTCACCATGGCAAGGTGATGCTCTACCAGCTGAGCTACGTCCGCATTGTCGGTCGATCGAGGCCCTGGAACTCAGTGCTCCGTTCTTCCGAGCGGAAACTTTATCACAAGACTTCATGCCCTTCCGTGCTTGTCCATCCGGGGTGTTGCCATCGGAGGACTTCGCTTTCGGGGCGCTGCCAACGAGCAAGAACATTACCCACCGGAGCGGGTCCGGGCAAATCGATCGCGGACGCCGGGGAATTTGCCGTTCCTGGACGAAGTGTTCTAGAGTCTTCAACGTTGCAAGCGCGATTGGCGCAGCGGTAGCGCGCTTCGTTCACACCGAAGAGGTCACTGGTTCGATCCCAGTATCGCGCACGGTAACGAGGAACCCGGTCCCGGGAGGGGCCGGGTTCTTTCGTGTCCAAGGCCGATCGGACCGGTCGGTCCGGCCCCGACCGCGTGAAGTCCGGCTCCTGGACGGACGTCCGAGCCCGCTCCGCCCGGGTGAGCCCGTGATCGTTGTCCGTGTCTGGACCCCTTCCTACGCTGAGCCCATGACTCAACCCCGCTTGGCCCAGCAGACCGCCACCGGCCGGATGTACGCCCGGAGTGAGGGAGGGGACCTCGAGGTCCCCTCCATCACCACGGTCATCGGGTGCGAGGCCAACGACCTCGGGGGCTGGTACGCCTACACCGCAGCGCAGGCCCTGGCCACGGATCCCCAGTTGCCGGACGCGCTCCGGGACACGCGGCGTCGTCGTTCGCTCGTGAGCCACGCGGCCAAGGCGGCGGAGCGGCACCGGGACCACGCGGCGCAGCGCGGTGACCGCGTACACGACTACTGCGAGCAGCTCGCGCTGCGGGCCATGGGCCGCGACCACGAGGTGGACCGGGCCCGGGACACGCTCGCAGAACACCACGAGACCCGATTCGCGGACAGTGCGGACCAATGGTGGCAGTTGTTCCGCCCCGAACCGCTGGCCGCGGAGATCACGGTATGGAACTCCACGGTGGGCTACGCCGGCACTCTGGATCTCGTGGCACGCATCGGCGGCAAGGTGTGTCTGATCGATTACAAGACCCGCGGGACCGACCGCGCCGGGCGGGTCAAGGCCCCGGACCCCAAGGTCGTGACCCAGTTGGTGGCCGGGCTCAAGGCCGAGGAATCCCTCGTGGACGCTACGGCGGGGGAGTGGGAACCGTGGCGCTACCGGGACGCGGAGGTCTTGATGGCCGTGGCGATCGGTGAGACCGAGGCGCTCACCGTGCAGGCCGCGCCCGAGCACCTCCCCGTGCACTGGTACAAGTTCTGCGCCCTGGCCAAGGTGTGGGCGCGCAATTCCCAATTGGCCACCGCCGGGGCGCAACTGCGCAGCATCGCGCCCCCGCCCCTGGATTCCCTCCCCACGGGTCGCGTGGCGGGCGGCACGCAGGTCGTGACGGCCGAGACGGTCGCGGGCCCCGCCGTAGACTGACAGGCACACCCCGTCCCACGACCCCCATGAGGAGTGCACTCCGCGGTGAGTATTCTGCGCATTCGTACCATCGGTGACCCCGTCCTGCGCACCCCGGCCCAGGAGGTCACGCAGTTCGACGACGCCCTGGCTGCCCTCGTCCGGGACATGATCGAGACCATGTACGCCGTGGGCGGTGTGGGTCTGGCCGCACCGCAGGTGGGCGTGGGTTTGCGCGTCTTCACGTGGGGCATCGACGGGGACGAAGGGCACGTGATCAACCCCCAGCTGAGCATGGGGGAGGAGCCGCAGGAAGGCGGCGAGGGCTGCCTGTCGGTCCCGGGCCTGTCCTACGAGACCCCCCGCGCCGAGCACGCCGTCCTCACCGGGGTGGATTGCCACGGCGAGCCCGTGCACCGTGAGGCCACCGGCCTGTTGGCCCGCTGCTTCCAGCACGAGAACGATCACCTGGGCGGCATGCTCTACGTCGACCGTCTCGTGGGTGACGAGCGCAAGGACGCCATGCGGCAGTTGCGCGCGCAGTCGTTCACGGACACGACCGCCCGTGTCACGCGCGAACGCGAGGCGCAGCGCGCGGGTCACTCAACATCGGACGCACACGACGCCGCTGGGTCGGCTTTCGGTGCGGCCCGCACCTCGGGTGCCGCGTCCGGCAAGGCCAGATCCGCATTCGGTGCCGCACACACGGCCGGTTCCGCGTTCGGCGCGGCGGGTGATGCCCGATGAGCCCCGACACGAACCAGCAGCCCCTCAAGATCCTGTACGCGGGAACCCCGGAGACCGCCGTCCCCCCGCTCGAGGCACTGCACCAGGATCCCCGGATCGAGATCACCGCGGTGCTGACCCGTGAGGACGCCCCTGTGGGCCGCAAGAAGGTCATGGCCCCGTCCGCGGTGGGTCGTCGGGCCGATGAGCTCGGACTGCCCGTGATCAAGGCCAATCGGGTCCGGGGCGAACTCCTGGACACCCTGCGTGACACCGGCGCGAGCATCGCGGCGGTCGTGGCCTACGGCGCCCTGCTGCCGCGACCGGCCCTGGAGGTCTTCGAGGACGGGTGGATCAACCTGCATTTTTCCCTCCTGCCCCAGTGGCGCGGCGCTGCCCCGGTGCAGCGGGCCCTCATGGCCGGGGACTCCGTGGTCGGGGCCACCACCTTCGTCCTGGACGACGGCATGGACACCGGCCCCGTGGTAGGCACCCTCACGGACGAGGTGCGTCCGGAGGACACGTCCGGTTCGGTCCTGGATCGGCTCGCACATGAAGGTTCGCCCCTGCTCGCGGAATCCTTGCTCGGTGTGGCCTCGGGCCGCGTGCACCCCACGCCGCAACGCGGTGAATCCACCGCTGCCCCTAAACTCACGGCCCAGGACGGGCGCGTCGATTGGTCACATCCCGCCGTGGCCGTGGCTCACCGGGTGCGCGGTGTGACCCCCGAACCCGGTGCGTGGACCGAACTCGACGGCCAGCGCTTCAAGCTCGACCGCGTGATCCCCGCCCCGGAGGTCACCGGGATCGCCCCGGGCCACGTGGAGCTGCGGGAGAAGCGGGTCTTCGTGGGCACCGGGTCCTACGCCGTGGAGCTGACCCGCGTGCAACCCAATGGCAAGAAACCCATGGCGGCCCTCGACTGGGCGCGCGGCAAGCAGAACACGGAACAGGTGGCCTTCGGATGAGTCGGGACCAGCAGCACCGCGGCCACGCCGGTAGCGGCAACGACCGGTCTCGGGGGAACAACCGCCGTCGTGACGATCGTCCGTTCCGTGATGCCGGCGGCCGGGGCCGCGACGACCGCTCGCCCCGCGACTCCGGTGGGCGCCGTGGTGACGACCGCTCGCCCCGGGAGGCCGGCGGGAGGGATCGACGAGCGGGGGACGGCTCGCGTCGCGACGCCAAGGGCCACGAGCGCAACCGCCTGGCCCAGCACGAGCGCTCCTACTCCGCGCAGGCGCCCTCGCAGCGTCGCAAGCGCTCCGATCCCGCACGGCTGACCGCATATCAGGCCCTGCGCGCGGTCAACTCGGAGGACGCCTACGGGAATCTCGTGCTGCCACGCCTGGTCCGTGAAAACCGCCTCGACAAGCGGGACGCGGCGTTCGCGACCGAGCTCGCCTACGGGGCCATGCGGTGGAGTGGCACGTGGGACGCCGTGCTCGAGAAGTGCGTGGACCGCCCGCTGGACCAGTTGGACCCCGCGGTGCTGGACGCCCTGCGCCTGGGCGTGCACCAGTTGCTCGCGATGCGCGTCCCCGATCACGCCGCGCTGGACGCGACCGTGGGTCTGGTGCGCGGGGAGATCGGGCAGGGACCCTCGGGACTCGTCAACGCCGTCCTGCGCAAGGTGACCCGGCGCAGCCACGACGAATGGCTGGACGCGCTCGCCGCCGAGCACACCGACGAGCTGCGGCAGCTCGGTGTCCGCCACGCCCACCCGGTGTGGGAGGTCCGCGCGTTGCGCCGGTCCCTGCGCGCCAACGGCCGAGACACCGCGGAGATCGAGGCCCTGTTGGAAGCGGACAACGAGGCGCCCCGTGTGCACCTCGTGGCCCTGCCCGGTATCGGCTCGCTCGAGCCCGCACTCGCAGCAGTCGCCGAACCCGGTGACCTGGTCCCGAACAGCGCGGTCAGCGCCGGGGGAGACGTCCACCGCGTCCCGGGCACGCGGGAGGGAACGGTGCGTGTCCAGGACGCCGGTTCCCAGCTCGTGGCCCGCGTGCTCGCGCAGGTGCCCGTGGCCGATGACAGCGGGGCGTGGGCCGACTTCTGTGCCGGACCCGGCGGGAAGGCGGCGCTGCTCGCGGCATTGGCCCACGAGCGCGGTGCCACGTTGCTGGCCAACGAGGTCAGCGGGCACCGTAGTGACCTCGTGAGCCAGGCGCTGTCGGCCGTGGACCACGAGGCGTGGCACGTCCGCACCGGCGATGCCCGGCAGATCCCGTCCGGCCAGGACACGCGTTTCGATCGGGTGCTCGTGGACGTGCCGTGCACCGGACTGGGCGCGCTGCGGCGTCGTCCCGAAGCGCGATGGCGGCGCACGCCGTCGGACGTCGCGAACCTGGCCCCGCTGCAGCGTGAGCTGCTCGACGCCGCGCTGGACGCCACCCGCCCCGGCGGCGTGGTGCTCTACGCCACGTGTTCGCCGCACACCGCCGAGACGCACGACGTGCTCCAGGACGTCCTGGCGCGGCGCGGCGACGTGTCGGTCCTGGACACCGCGCAGCTCGCCCTGGATGCCGCCCTGCCCGGCGCGCTCGACGACGCTCGGGCGGCGGGGCACGACGTCCCCGGCGGGGGTACGAGTGTGCAGTTGTGGCCGCACGTCCACGGAACCGACGCCATGTTCATGGTCGCGCTGCGCAAGAGCGCGTGAGCCGCGGCTCGGTCATTGATCCGGAACTATTCCCAGGAGGAACCATGTCCCGCTGTGACATCCACCCGTCAATCCTCTCCGCGGACTTCTCCCGGCTCGCGGAGGAACTCCAGCGCATCTCGAACGCGGATGCGGCGCACGTGGATGTGATGGACAACCACTTCGTCCCCAATCTGACCCTGGGGTTGCCGGTCGTGGAACGGTTGCAGGCCGTCTCCCCGATCCCCCTGGACCTGCACCTGATGATCGAGGACCCGGACCGGTGGGCCCCGGCGTACGCGGAGGCCGGGTGCGCATCCGTGACGTTCCACGCGGAAGCCGCCACGGCGCCGATCAAGCTCGCGCGTGAACTGCGCGCGGCGGGTGCCCGTGCGGGACTCGCCGTACGCCCGGCCACGCCGATCGAGCCGTACCTGGACCTGCTGCCCGAGCTGGACATGTTGCTCATCATGACCGTGGAACCCGGCTTCGGCGGCCAGAAGTTCCTGGACGTGACCCTGCCCAAGCTGCGCCGCGCCGCGGCGGCGGTCAAGGCCCACGGGGGCACGATCGCGCTGCAGGTGGACGGCGGGATCACTGAGGAGACCATCGTGCGCGCCGCGGAGGCCGGGGCGGACACGTTCGTCGCCGGTTCCGCGGTCTACGGCCAGGACGACCCCGCCGCCGCGATCGAGGCACTCCGCAGGACCGCGCGGGAGCACCGGGCCTGAATTTATGCGCGCCCCGATGACGGGTCCGCGGAGAACGCCTTGCCTGTCAGCGCAGGTCCAGGAGTTCACGCAGTTCCGTGAAGGCGCCGCGCACCACGGTGTAGTGCGCCCACTTGCCGCGCTGCTCGCGTGTGAGCAGTCCGGCGTCCACCAGCTTCTTGAGGTGATGACTCACGGTGGGCTGGCTGATGTCGAGGACGTCCAGCAGGTCGCAGGCGCACACTGCGTCGCAGCCCTGCGTGGCGATGTGGGAGAGCAACCGCAGGCGCGTCGGGTCGGAGAGCGCCTTGAGCTTCGCGGTCATGCGCTCGGCCTCGCCGGCCCCGAGCGGCGAGGAGGCGAGCGAGCAGCACTCGGTTGCTTTCTCATCGATCAGCTCGGGTCGTTGCGCGGGTGCTTTCATACCGAGATTTTACATTGACGGACATCTATATGACCTCGTAGCGTGTGTCCCATAGATGACCGTCGATACGAGGAGCTCGCCGCCCGTGAGTACCACCATCGCCTCCGCACCGGTGAGGCAGAGCATGTCGTTCCTGGACCGGTGGCTGCCGGCCTGGATCCTGCTGGCCATGGGCGTGGGCCTGCTGCTGGGTCGGCTGGTGCCGGGGCTGAACACGGCCTTGGAAGCCATGACGATCGGACAGGTGTCGCTGCCGATCGCAGTCGGTCTGCTGGTGATGATGTATCCCGTCCTGGCGAAGGTGCGCTACGACGAGACCCGCCGCGTGACCGGCGACAAGCGATTGCTGGGCCTGTCGCTCGTGCTCAACTGGGTCGTGGGACCGGCGTTGATGTTCGTGCTCGCCTGGGTGTTCCTGCCCGATCTGCCCGAGTACCGCACCGGGTTGATCATCGTGGGCCTGGCCCGGTGCATCGCCATGGTCCTGATCTGGAACGACCTCGCATGCGGCGACCGGGAGAGTGCGGCCGTGCTCGTGGCCATCAACTCCGTCTTCCAGGTCGTAGCCTTCGGCGCTCTTGGGTGGTTCTACCTCCAGGTCCTGCCGTCGTGGCTGGGGCTGCCGACCACCACGGCCGAATTCTCCGTGGGGGCGATCGTGGGATCCGTCCTGGTGTTCCTCGGCATCCCCCTGCTCGCCGGCTTCCTCACCCGCGTCCTGGGTGAACGGGCGAAGGGCCGGGACTGGTACGAAGAGAAGTTCCTCCCCGCGATCGGCCCGTGGGCCCTGTACGGCCTCCTGTTCACCATCGTGATGCTCTTCGCGCTCCAGGGGGACGCCATCACCTCACAGCCCCTCGACGTGGTCAGGATCGCGCTGCCGTTGCTCGTGTACTTCGTTCTGATGTTCGTCATCGGCCTCTTCGCCTCGAAAGCGGTGGGGCTCGACTACGGCAAGTCGGCCACGGTGGCCTTCACCGCGTCGGGCAACAACTTCGAACTGGCGATCGCCGTGGCCATCAGCACCTTCGGTGTTACCTCCGGGCAGGCAATGGCCGGCGTCGTGGGGCCGTTGATCGAAGTGCCCGTCCTGATCGGCCTGGTCTACGTGGCACTGTGGGCCGGCCCGCGCGTGTTCCCGAACGATCCCTCCGTCCCCACCCACCGAACCCGGGAGACCGCGTCATGAGCGCACCATCACCCACGAAACCGACCGTGCTCTTCGTCTGCGTCCACAACGCGGGCCGCTCCCAGATGGCGGCGGGCTACCTGGCCGCGATGTCAGGCGGCAGCATCGATGTCCGTTCGGCCGGGTCCGAACCGGCAGAGAGCCTGAACCCGGTGGCCGTGGAGGCAATGGCTGAGGAGGGCATAGACATCACCGCAGCCGTGCCCACGCTCCTGCGGGCGGAGCAGGTCAGGGCCTCCGACGTCGTCATCACCATGGGCTGCGGGGACACCTGCCCCGTGTTTCCGGGCAAGCGCTACGAGGACTGGGACCTCGACGACCCGGCCGGTCAGCCCCTCGCGGACGTGCGCAGGATCCGCGACGACATCAAGGCCCGCGTCGCCGGACTGCTCTCGGATCTGCAGGGCCGGGAGAACGGCCGGAAGAACAGGACGTGACCGCGCGGTGTCCCCGATCATGGGCATGGTGAGGCCGCGTGGCATAATGAGCGCAGCAACGTGTTCCGGGGTCGGTGCAATTCCGAACCGGCGGTGACAGTCCGCGAACCGTGAACACCGTGCACAGCACCGAGCAGGTTCCCGTGGGAACCACCGGGGATGCGCACGGAGGGATCGGCCGAACCGGTGGAAATCCGGTACCGACAGTACAGTCTGGATGGTAGGCACACGTGAGCGTCACGGCGTCCTGACCGTGCGCGGTCGCACGCGATCGCGGTCCGTCGGGTGGTGCTGTGACGTGCTCCGCCGCGCGATCGTGTTCGACGCGTGTGCGCATTCCTCCCCGGGACCACCGACAGTGGCGGGTGAGAGGAGACACCGTGGAGGTCCTGCGTTGGTTGTTCGACGCGCAGTTGCGGGTGGGTGACGGTTTCATCCTGTGGCGCGAGGTGCTCGGCAACGTGTTCGGGCTGTTGTCCGCGCTGGGCGGGATGCGCCGCAAAGTGTGGGCGTGGCCCGTGGGGATCGTGGGCAACGCGATCCTGCTGACCGTCTTCCTGGGCGCGGTGTTCGACACCCCCAACCCCGTGAACCTGTTGGGCCAGGCCGGCCGTCAAGTCATGTTCATCGCGGTGTCCGTGTACGGCTGGGTGCAGTGGCGCCGGTCCCGAGGGGCGTCCGAGGAGGCCGTGTCCCCGCGTTGGGCCACCGCCCGCGAACGCGTGTTCCTGGTGGTCGCCCTCGTGTTCGGGACGGCACTTCTCACGCCCATCTTCCGTGCCCTGGGCTCGTACGAACCCGTGTGGGCGGACGCCTGGATCTTCATGGGCTCGCTGCTCGCAACGCTCGGGATGGCCAAGGGCTGGGTCGAGTTCTGGCTGTTGTGGGTCGCCGTGGACATCGTGGGCGTGCCCCTCCTGTTCTCCGCCGGTTACTACGCCTCGGGCTTGATGTACGTGTTCTACGGCGCGTTCACGCTCGCAGGGTTCTTCGTGTGGTGGCGCGTGAATACGCGCCAGCGCCGTCGCGCGACGATCGAGACGGGCTTCCCGGACCTGCGCCTGTCCGTGGGTGAGGACGAGAAGTGACGGCGTACGACGACGCCGCTGCGCCGGGGCCCGCGCCCCGCTCCCGTCCGGGGGCGGGGCCGTCCCGCGACTACTCGGCGGCGGAAAACGAGGCGATGCGCGCCGCTCTGGAAGCGGCTCGGCGAGGGATCCGCGGGGCCAATCCCGTGGTGGGCGCCGTGATCCTCTCCGCCGCGGGGGAGATCCTGCACGTGGGTCATCACCGCGGGGCGGGCACCCCGCATGCGGAGGCGGACGCCCTGCGTCTGGCCCGTGAGGCGGGGACACCTCTCGAGGACACCACCATGGTCGTGTCCCTCGAACCCTGCAACCACACCGGACGCACCGGCCCGTGCTCGCGCGCGATCCTCGACGCGGGGATCCCCCGGGTCATTTACGCGGTGGCCGACGGCACCGACACCGCCCGCGGGGGCGGCGCGTTCCTCGCCGCACACGGGGTGGACGTGCGTCAGGGGCTGCTCGCGAGGGAAGCCCACGATCTCAATGACCGCTGGTTCATCGCCCAGCATGATGCGCGACCGTTCGTGACGCTGAAACTCGCGCAGACGATCGACGGCCGCGTGGCCGCCGCGGACGGGACGAGCCAGTGGATCACGGGTGCACCCGCTCGGGATCAGGGCCACGCCCTGCGCACCCGGGTGGACGCGATCCTGGTGGGCGGCGGGACCCTGCGCGCGGACGACCCGACCTTGACCGCGCGGGATGCCGCGGGTGAACCCCTCGCGCGACAACCCCTGCGGGCAGTCATGAGCACCCGCCCCGTGCCCGCGGATGCCAAGGTCCGGCGCGGCGTCGTCGACCGCGCGCCCCGGGAAGACACCGAACGTGGAGCCCCGGGAGACACCGGAACGGATCACGGAGAGGTCGCATACGCCGACCGCGGGCACGACGGGCGGTTCATCCACCTCACCACGCACGATCCCGCCGAGGCGTTACAACACCTCCGTGAACGCGGGGTTTCCCACGTGCTCGTGGAAGGCGGGCCCACGGTGTCCGCCACGTTCCTCGCCGCCGATCTCGTGGACGAGCTGTGGTTGTACCAGGCCCCACTGATCCTCGGGGACGGCGCTGCGTCGGTCGCGTCGCTCGGGATCGGGACGCTTGCCGCGGCGTCGTCATGGCGCGGTGACCCCGTGCGGCACCCGGCGGACCTCGCGCACCCCGGCCACGAAGAGGCCACGGAGCAGATGGAGGCGATCAGCCGCGTGGGCGTCGATGGACGGTGGCACTTGCGGCCCGCGGGTCCCGTACCCGACGCCCCATGACACGCCCCTGAACTGACGCAGCACACCAAGACCTCGCGCCGGGAAGTTCCCGAGAACCCCGCGCACCCCGGATCCCCAAGGAGAATCAGTGTTCACCGGAATTGTCGAAGCCCAGGCCACCGTGGAACGTGTGGAACGGTTGGCGCAGGACGCCGCCCGGCTGCACGTGTCCGCGGGGCCACTCGTCGCGGACCTGCCCCACGGCGGCTCACTCGCGGTTAACGGGGTGTGCCTGACCGCGGTCCCCTCGGGCGCGGCGGGGGACTTCACCGCGGACGTCATGGGTGAGACACTGCGCCTGACCACCCTGGGGGCGCTCGGACACGGTGACCTGGTGAACGTGGAACGCTGCACCGCAGCCGGGCAGCGCCTGGACGGGCACGTGGTTCAGGGGCACGTGGACGGCGTGGGCACCGTGGTGCAGCGCACGTCCCACACCGGATGGGAGACCGTGCGGATCAGAGTTCCCGTGGCACTTGCGCGCTACATCGCGGTCAAGGGTTCGATCGCCGTGGACGGCGTGTCCCTCACGGTCACTGCGGTGAACTCCACGGACGAGCCCGAGGCGTGGTTCGAGGTGGGGCTGATCCCGGAGACCCTGCGCGCGACCACGCTCGGCGCTCGCACGCCGGGTTCCACCGTCAACCTCGAGGTGGACGTGCTCGCCAAGTACGCCGAGCGCCTGGCCTCGTACGCGGCACCCGCGACACCGCGCGGCGTCGCCCTCGATCCGGTCGCGGACGCCGTGGCCGCGATGGCCTCGGGTGCCGCGGTCGTTGTCGTGGACGACGAGGGCCGGGAGAACGAGGGCGACCTGGTGTTCGCGGCCCAGCACGCGACCCAGCCCCTCATGGGCTTCACGATCCGGCACAGCTCCGGGGTGGTGTGCGTGCCCATGACCGACGAGCGCGCGGACCGGCTTGCCCTGCCGCCCATGACCGAGCACAACGAGGACGCCAAGGCCACGGCGTACACCGTGACGTGCGACGCCCGCACCGGGATCACCACCGGGATCAGCGCGCGGGACCGGGCGCTGACCACGCGACTGCTCGCGCTGCCCGGCACCACCGCGGCCGAGCTCACGCGGCCCGGCCACATCCTGCCGCTGCGCGCGGTCCCTGGCGGGGTGCGCGAACGAGCGGGGCACACCGAGGCCGCCGTGGAGCTCGCGCGGCTCGCAGGGTGCGAGCCCGTGGGTGCGATCGCGGAGATCGTCGACGACGCCGGGCAGCCCCTGCGCGCCCCCGCCCTGCGGCGGTTCGCGGACGAGCACGGGCTCGTAATGATCAGCATCGCCGATCTGATCGCCCACCTGGACGCGACGGATGCCGCTGAGGACGCCGTCCCGCGGGCGGTCGCGAACGACGCCGGTGCCGCGGCTCAGGACGCGAAGGGCACAACTCGACCGAGCGCCGTCGACGTCGCCGGGGGCGCCACCGCGCCGTCGGTGGACACCACGGGGGAGGGAGACCGCATCGCATGAGCGTTTTCGACCACGGTGAGATCCCCGAACACGCGTCACCGGCCGACAATCACGCGGCTCCGGGAGCGGAGCCCCTGCACCACAGCGACCCCGTGACCGTGCCCTCCGAGTACGGCACGTTCTCGGTGACCGGTTGGCGCGTTCCGGAGCCGTCGGGGATCCCCGCCGCCGAGCACGTCTCGCTCACGGCACCCCCGCCCGCCGACGAAGCCGCTCTGCCACCGTTGCTGCGGCTGCATTCCGAGTGCCTCACCGGGGACGTCTTCGGCTCGTGGCGCTGTGACTGCGGACCGCAACTGCACCTGGCGCTGGAACGGATCTCCCGCCACGGGGGCACGGTGCTGTACCTGCGCAACCACGAGGGCCGCGGGATCGGGCTGATCAACAAGCTGCGCGCCTACAAGCTCCAGGACGGCGGAGCGGACACCGTGGACGCCAACACCATGCTCGGGCTGCCCGCGGAGGCCCGGGACTACACCGCCGCCGCCCGGATCCTCGCGGCCATGGGCCTGACCACGGTGCGGCTGCTGACCAACAACCCGGACAAGGTCGCCAAGCTCGAGGCGCTCGGGATCACCGTGGCGAACGTGATCCCCCACGAGGTCCACGCGCGCACCGAGAACCTGGACTACCTGCGCACCAAGCGCGACCGCATGCACCACCACCTGACCCACCTCAACCCAGGAGAAACATCATGAGCGGACACGGCGCCCCGACCACCCTCGCCTCGGACCTCGACGCCTCGGACCTGACCGTGGCCGTGGTCGCCGCGAGCTGGCACACGACGATCATGGACGGGCTGCTCGACGGCGCCCTGCGCGCCCTCACGGAAGCGAACACCGGCACGGTCGTGCGGGTGCGCGTGCCCGGGAGCTTCGAGCTGCCCGTGGCCGCCCGCCGCCTGGCGGAGACGGCGGACGCGGTGGTCGCGCTCGGCGTCGTGATCCGCGGCGGCACCCCGCACTTCGACTACGTGTGCCACGCCGCGACCTCCGGACTCACGGACGTGTCCGTGGCCACCGGGACCCCGGTGGGCTTCGGCGTACTCACGTGTGACACGGAGGAACAGGGCCTGGACCGCGCCGGCCTCGAGGGCTCGCACGAGGACAAGGGCTACGAGGCCGCCCACGCCGCCCTGAGCACCGCCCTGACCCTGCGCGAGCACGGGGTCTGAACGGAGCAGACGCTCGCGGCCGGTCCGCCACGCTCGATCCGCGGAGGCCGGCCGCGAGCGGCGTGCATGTGCCACGCGTTCGGGACGGGCACGCGCACCCATTACCCTGAAGGGGTGAAAACCTTCGAAGACCTCTTCACCGAACTGCGCACCAAGGCCGAGCAACGCCCCGAGGGATCCAGGACCGTCACGGAACTGGACTCCGGGATCCACGGCATCGGGAAGAAGGTCGTCGAGGAGGCCGCCGAGGTCTGGATGGCGTGCGAGTACGAGTCCGACGCCGAGGCCGCTGAGGAGATCTCCCAGTTGCTCTACCACGTGCAGGTCATGATGATCGCCAAGGGTATGAGCCTCGAGGACGTCTACAAGTACCTCTGAGCCCCGCGCGTCACCCGCTCCGGGCACCGCCCCGATCCCCGTCATCTGCGCCCCGCGGAAAGGAATCCCATGCTGCGAGTAGCCGTGCCCAACAAGGGCGCGCTGTCCGAAGCCGCCATCACCATGCTCACCGAGGCCGGTTACCGGCAGCGGCGCAGCACCCGGGAACTCGTGCTCGTGGACAACGACAACCACGTGGAGTTCTTCTACCTGCGCCCGCGGGACATCGCGATCTACGTGGGTGGCGGCACCCTGGACCTGGGGATCACCGGACGGGACCTGCTGCTCGATTCCGGCGCGGAGGCCGAGGAGGAGCTGGGCCTGGACTTCGCCCGTTCCACCTTCCGGTTGGCAGGCCCGCACGGCCAGTTCGAGTCCGTGCAGGAACTCGAGGGCAAGCGGATCGCCACGAGCTACCAGTTGCTGCTGGAGCGTTACCTCGCGGACCGCGGCGTGGATGCCGAGGTCGTGCGCCTGGACGGCGCCGTAGAATCCTCCATCCGGTTGGGTGTCGCGGACGCGATCGCGGACGTCGTGGAGACCGGCAACACCCTGCGCGCGGCGGGCCTCGAGATCTTCGACGAACCGATCATGACCTCCGAGGCGCTGCTCATCCGCCGCGGCGACGAACCGGAACCCGAGGGACTGCGCGTGCTGCGACGTCGTCTGCAGGGTGTGCTGGTCGCGCGGCAGTACGTGATGATGGACTACGACATCACCGAGGACCTGCTGGCCGCCGCCACCGAGATCACCCCGGGTATGCAGGGCCCCACTATCTCCCCGCTCGGTCACGACGGCGCGGTGGCCGTTCGCGCGATGGTGCGCAAGAGCGACACCAACAAGGTCATGGACGCGCTCTACGAAGTGGGGGCCCGGGCCATCCTGGTCTCACCCATCCAGGCCGCGCGGATCTGACGCGGGCGCGGGCGAAGAGAAGTCGAGAGCAGTAAGGACGGTGGCGTAATGGGTGTGGCCGTACGAGTCATTCCGTGTCTGGACGTCGACGCCGGGCGCGTGGTCAAGGGCGTGAACTTCGAGAACCTGCGGGACGCGGGGGATCCTGTGGAACTCGCGGCGCGCTACAACCTGGCCGGCGCGGACGAGCTCACGTTCCTGGACGTGACCGCGTCCTCGAGCGAGCGGGACACCATGTTCGACGTCGTGGCCCGCACCGCAGAGAAGGTGTTCATCCCCCTGACCGTGGGGGGCGGCGTGCGCACGGCGCAGGACGTGGACCGGTTGCTGCGCTGCGGCGCGGACAAGGCCTCGATCAACACCGCGGCGGTCACGCGCCCGGAGGTCATCGACGAGATCACGAACCGCTTCGGCAACCAGGTGCTCGTGCTGTCCCTGGACGCGAAACGCACGGGCAACACCCCGTCCGGTTTCGAGGTCACCACGCGCGGTGGGCGCACGCTCACGGGCCTGGACGCGCTCGAGTGGGCCCGGGAGGCCGAGGAACGCGGGGTCGGGGAGATCCTGCTCAACTCGATGGACGCGGACGGGACCCGCGAGGGCTTCGACCTGGAGATGATCTCCGCCGTGCGGGATCGGGTAAACGTTCCGCTCATCGCGTCGGGCGGGGCCGGGGCACCCGAGCACTTCCCGCCCGCGGTCGCCGCCGGCGCGGACGCGGTGCTGGCGGCCTCGGTGTTCCACTTCGGCCCGGACGACGCGATCGCGGACGTCAAGAACGCCCTGCGTGCCGCAGGTTACGAGGTGCGCTGATGTCCCAGAACCAGGAGACGCGGATGAGTACCGCCACGGACGAGTTCACGACCCACAACCTGGACCCCCGCATCGCCGAGCAGCTCTCGCACAACGAGGCGGGACTCGTGGCGGCGATCATCCAGCAGTACGACACCAAGGAGGTGCTCATGCTGGGCTGGATGAACGACGAGGCCCTGCACCGCACCCTGACCGAGGGTCGCGTGACCTTCTGGTCGCGGTCCCGCCAGGAGTACTGGCGCAAGGGGGACACCTCCGGGCACTACCAGAGCGTGCACTCCGTGAGCCTGGACTGTGACGGGGACGCCTTGCTCGTGCAGGTGGACCAGCACGGCGCGGCATGCCACACGGGCTCGCGCACGTGTTTCGACGATCGAGACCTCCACGCGGAACAGGCGGTTTAAATGCACGAACTCGGCAGCATCACCCCCACCCTTGAGGAGTTCCGGCAGTATGCCGCGACCCGCCGCGTGATCCCGGTGCGCACCACGGTGCTCGCGGACTCACTGACCCCCGTGGGTCTGTACCGCGCGCTCGTGACCCGCGAGGGCGAACCCCGCCCGGGCACGTTCCTGCTCGAGTCCGCTGCGGAGGGCGGGGTGTGGTCCCGCTACTCGTTCGTGGGTGCCGGTTCCGTGGCCACGCTGACCTCCCGGGACGGGCAGGCGCACTGGATCGGTGACGCACCGGCCGGGGCACCGGTGGACGGCGATCCCCTCGACGCACTGCGCGCGACCATGCAGTTGCTGCACACCGCACCCTTCGAGGGCGTCCCACCGCTCACGAGCGGGATGGTGGGTTTCGTGGGCTGGGAGGCCGTGCGCCGCTGGGAGACCCTGCCCAACCCGCCCGAGGATGACCTGCACATGCCCGAGCTGGCCATGAACCTGGTCGCGGACATGGCCGTGCACGACAGCAAGGACGGCTCCGTGCTGCTCGTGGCCAATGCCGTGAACGTCAACGGCACGGACGAGAACGTGGATGCCGCCTACCACGACGCCGTGTCCCGGTTGCGCTCCATGGTGACCCGCCTGGCCACCCCGCTCGAGCGCACTACGGTGTCCATCGCGGAGCAGGGAGCACCGGAGCTCACGGACGTGGAGTCCGTCGCGCGCCAGTCGTGGGACCGGGAGCTGTTCATGTCCGCGATCGACCGCGGCAAGCAGGCGATCGTGGACGGCGACATCTTCCAGGTGGTGGTCTCGCGCCGCTTCGAGGCTGAGTGCCACGCGAGCTCGCTGGACGTCTACCGCACGCTGCGCCGGATCAACCCGAGCCCGTACATGTACCTGTACTCGTTCGAGGACGCCCAAGGTCGGCCGTACTCGATCGTGGGTTCCTCACCCGAGGCGCTCGTGACGGTCACGGGCCGCCAGGCCATGACCCACCCGATCGCGGGCTCCCGCCCGCGCGGTGCCACGGTGGACGAGGACGTGGCCCTGGGCCAGGACCTGCTCGCGGACGAGAAGGAACGCGCGGAGCACCTCATGCTCGTGGACCTGGCCCGCAACGATCTTTCCAAGGTCGCCGAGCCCGGCAGCGTGGACGTGAGCGAGTTCATGGAGATCGAGCGTTTCAGCCACATCATGCACCTGTGCTCCACGGTGGTCGCGCGCATGCGCGAGGACGTCACCGCCTACGACGTCCTCGCCGCCACGTTCCCCGCGGGCACGCTCTCGGGCGCGCCCAAGCCTCGCGCGTTGCGCCTGCTCGACGAGTACGAACCGCTACGCCGGGCCGTCTACGGCGGCGTCGTGGGCTACATGGACTTCGCGGGGAACATGGACATGGCGATCGCGATCCGCACGGCGCTGCTGCTCGAGGGTACGGCGTACGTCCAGGCGGGCGGCGGTATCGTGGCTGATTCGGATCCCGAGTCCGAGGCCCAGGAATCCCTCAACAAGGCCACCGCGCCGTTGCGCGCCGCGCTGATCGCCCAGACCCTGCGCGAGCCGGGCACGGACACCCGGGCCTCCCGTCCCCCGAGGAGCTGACGTTGCTGCGCCGCACCGCACCCGCCGTCCTGGTCACGCTGTTGTGTGCCCTGGCGTTGTTCGCCACGACCACCGCCACCTGGATCCACGCGGACGTCCCCACGTCCCTGCAGTCGGTCACGGTGGACGTCCCCGGGGCCGACGCCGCTCCGGCCGTCACCGCCCTGGGTCTTGTCGCCGCCGTGGCCGCGGTGGCCTCCACGCTGGGAGGCCGGGTGCTGCGCATGATCGTGGGCGCCGTCGTCGCGCTAGCGGGCGTGGGCGCGGTGCTCGCGGTGCTGGCCGTCACGGGGGACTCGCGTGCGGCCGCGCAACCCACGGTTGGCGCGCAGACGGGTGTGATCAACGACGGCGGGGACTACGCCCTTACCGGGTGGCCGTGGGCCGCCGTGACCGCCGCGGTGCTGCTCGCACTGTGCGGCGTGTGGCTCGCGGTGGTCGCCCGGCACGCGCGACGGCGCAATGCGCAACGCTACGATCGCGCTGCGGTCGCCGGCAGCGTGGGAACCGCCGCGACGACGGCCGCGATGCACCCGCGGGGTGGCGAGGCCTCGGCAGGGGAGACCCAGGCCGCGGAGCACGCGGACGACATCGACACGTGGGACGCGCTGACCCGCGGCGAGGATCCTACACAAACCGACTGAACCGCGTGGGCTGCGGCGCGCACGCGCCGGGAAGTGGCACAATGGGGTCAGAGAATCCTCGGTCCCACGGCTCACGCGGGACCGGCAATCCAAGAGCCGAGCGGCTCAACCGGCACGGGAGAGTGGACACGCATGTCGAACACCGATCAGATCATCCTGGACCACACCGCCGCGGTGGGCCACGGCAACACCGTGGCCGCGTGGGCCTGTGTGGGCGTGATGACCGTGGGTGTCATCGTGGGCTGCATGGGTTTCGTGATGGCTTCGGTCCCTGTGACGGTCGTGGGCATCGGTCTGATCATCGTGGGCGTGATCGTGGGCGGCGTGCTCAAGTCCATGGGGTACGGCAAGGGCGGGTCCAAGACCAAGTCCCACTGATCGCCGCAGGGGATCGGTACCGCATTCATCCGTCGATGACCAGTTCCGCGCTGTCGGGGAACTGGTCATCGTCGTCCGCGCGCCGGGTGCACCGTACGCCGGCGTGCACCGAGAACTAAGTGAGGAATCGCATGACGCAGCAGCACACCGGTACGGTGCTGGACCGGATCATCGAGGGGGTGCGCGAGGACCTCGAGACCCGGAAGGCATCGGTGTCCCTGCAGGACGTGCGCCATGCCGCCGCGGAACAGACTCCCGCGCTGGACGCCGAGTCCGCGCTGCGCGGTTCGGATCCCGCGTCCGTGCAGGTGATCGCCGAGGTCAAGCGCTCGAGCCCGTCCAAGGGTGCGCTCGCAGCGATCGAGGACCCGGCGCAGCTGGCCGCCGCGTACGAGCGCGGTGGGGCCTCCGTGATCTCGGTGCTCACCGAGCAGCGCCGCTTCGGGGGCTCGCTCGCGGACCTCGACGCCGTGCGCCGCGCCGTGGGCATCCCCGTGCTGCGCAAGGACTTCGTGGTCGAGGAGTACCAGGTGTGGGAGGCCCGCGCGCACGGTGCGGACATCGTGCTGCTCATCGTGGCGGCCCTCGACGACGCCACCCTGCGGGACCTGCTCGAACTGACCCACCACCTCGGCATGCATGCGCTCGTGGAGACGCACACCGAGGAGGAGATCGATCGCGCCGTCGCCGTGGGTGCGCGGATCATCGGGGTGAACACCCGCAACCTCAAGACCCTGGACGTGGACGTGGACACGTTCGGTCGGCTCGCCGAGCGGTTGCCACGCGAGGCCGTAATCGTGGCGGAGTCCGGTGTCCTGGGGGAGGAGCAGATCCGGTTGTACGCGGGCCACGGCGCCAACGCGGTGCTGACCGGTGAGGTGCTCGTGCGCGCCGAGGACCCCGCGCAGACCATCGGTCGCTTCCGGGAGGTCGGCGCAATGTCCCGGGCCGAGTACTTGGCTGGGGCCACCCCGACCGCCGCGCAGGAGGAACTCGCCGCGGCCCAGGTCTCGGGGGAGGCTTCCGCACGGGACGCCGAGTCCCTCCGGCACGCCCCGGGCCCTTACTTCGGGGACTTCGGTGGCCGGTGGATGCCCGAGTCCCTCGTGGCGGCCCTGGACGAGCTGACCGAGACGTTCGACAAGGCTCGTACGGATGAGACCTTCCAGGACGAGTTCCAGCGGCTCTCCCGCGAGTACTCCGGCCGGCCCTCCCTGCTCACCGAGGCCGAGCGCTTCGGCGCGGAACTCGGGGTGCGCGTGTTCCTCAAGCGTGAGGACCTCAACCACACCGGTTCCCACAAAATCAACAACGTGCTGGGGCAGGCCCTGTTGGCCCGGCGCATGGGCAAGACACGGCTGATCGCCGAGACAGGCGCGGGCCAGCACGGTGTGGCCACGGCCACCGCAGCGGCTCTGTTCGGCATGGAGTGCTGCGTGTACATGGGCGAGGAGGACACGCGCCGCCAAGCGCTCAACGTCGCGCGCATGCGGCTGCTGGGAGCGGAGGTCGTGGCCGTGAAGAACGGTTCCCGCACCCTCAAGGACGCGATCAACGAGGCCCTGCGGGACTGGGTCGCGTCCGTGGAGACCACTCACTACCTGCTCGGCACCGCCGCCGGACCGCACCCGTTCCCGGCTATGGTCCGCTACTTCCACGAACAGATCGGTGAGGAGGCCCGCGCGCAGATCCTCGAGCAGGCAGGCCGCCTCCCGGACGCCGTGACCGCGTGCGTGGGCGGCGGGTCCAACGCCATCGGGATCTTCCACGGTTTCCTGGACGATGAGTCCGTGCAGCTCTACGGCAACGAGGCCGGGGGTGACGGCGTGCAGACCGGCCGCCACGCCGCGACCATCACACTGGGCCGACCGGGCGTGCTGCACGGCGCCAAGACGTTCCTCATGCAGGACCCGGACGGGCAGACCGTGGAGTCCCACTCGATCTCCGCCGGCCTGGACTACCCCGCCGTGGGGCCGGAACACTCCTACCTGCACTCGATCGGGCGCGTGAACTACGAAGCGGTCACGGACGTCCAGGCCATGGACGCCTTCCGGCTGCTGTGCCGCACCGAGGGCATCCTCCCGGCCATCGAGTCCTCCCACGCGCTCGCCGGCGCCCGCGAGGTCGCTGCCCGCTGGGTCGCGGAACTCGGGCCCGAGGAAGCGGCGCAGAAGATCATCGTGGTCTCGCTCTCCGGGCGCGGCGACAAGGACGTGGCCACCGCGGGGGAATGGTTCGACCTCCTCCCGCAGGACAGCCACGAGGAACGCGTGGCGCAGAAAGGCGAACAACTGTGAGCACCACCGACCACACCCCTGCGGGCTTGACCGAACGCATCGTCCCGCGTGACCTCACGCGCAGCGCGGACTCCGCGCTGTCGCGGCGGATCGAACAGTGTAAGGCCGAGGGCCGCCCGGCCCTCGTGGGCTATCTGCCCGCCGGGTACCCCACCGTCGAGGAGTCCGCCGCCGCCGCCGTGGCGCTGGGTCGCAACGGCGCGGACATCATCGAGATCGGCATCCCCTACTCGGACCCCGTGATGGACGGACCGGTCATCCAGGCGGCGACCACCCAGGCGCTCGCCAACGGTTTCCGGGTTGAGGACGCGTTCACCGTGGTGCGCGCCGTCGCCGAGCAGACGGACGCGGTCCCCGTGGTGATGACGTACTGGAACCCCGTGCTGCAGGCGGGGGTGGACGAGTTCGCGCGCCGGCTCAAGGACGCCGGGGGAGCCGGGATCATCACCCCGGACCTGATCCCGGACGAGGCCTCGGAATGGTTCGCGGCCTCCGAAGAGCACGGTCTGGACCGGATCTTCCTGGTGGCCCCGTCCACCACCCGTGAGCGCATGGACATGACTGTGAGCGCGGCCTCCGGCTTCGTGTACGCGGTGTCCGTGATGGGCGTGACCGGGACTCGGGACCAGGTGTCCTCGGCCGCCGAGGACGTCGTCGCCCGCGCACGCGGGGCCGGTGCGGAGCGGGTGTGCGTGGGTCTGGGGGTGTCCAGCCGCGAGCACGTGCTGGAGATCGGGGCGTACGCGGACGGCGTGATCGTGGGCACGGCTCTCGTGCGCGCGCTCGGTGAGGGCGGACCGCAGGCCGTGGGTGAGCTCGCCGCGCACCTCGCGGGACGCGACTGATGCCGCCGGTGTTGCCCGCCTCCATCCCGTCCCCGAGCATCAGCAGCATCCACCTGGGGCCGCTCACGGTGCACTTCTACGCGCTGTGCATCCTGCTCGGCATGGCCCTGGCCATCTGGCTCACCATGCGGCGCTGGAAGCAGTGCGGTCAGGACCCGGACGTACTGTGGGACATCGTGTTCTGGGCGGTGCTCGCCGGGATCGTGGGGGCGCGCGCCTACCACGTGCTGATCACGGACCCCGCCGGGTACTTCGGGCCCGGCGCGGACCCTCTGGCCGTCTTCCGGATCTGGGAGGGCGGACTCGGCATCATGGGTGCCGTGCTGTTCGGCGCCGTGGCCGCGTGGCTCGTCTCGCGCAAGAACGGGTTGTCGCTCGCCGTGTTCGCGGACTGCGTGGCCCCCGGACTCCTGCTTGCCCAGGCCGTGGGACGGTGGGGCAACTGGTTCAACCAGGAACTGTTCGGCAGACCCACCACACTGCCGTGGGGGCTCGAGATCTCCCCGGCGTCCCCGAACTTCCCCGCGGGGCTGCCCGCGGACACGCTGTTCCACCCCACGTTCCTGTATGAGAGCCTGTGGAACCTGCTGGGTGTGGTGCTGCTGCTCGCAATCGACCGCCGCATGCGGGACCCGCACGGGCGCATATTCGCGCTGTACATGATCTACTACGGGATCGGGCGACTGCTCATCGAGCTGTTCCTGCGCGTGGACCCGGCCCTGATGATCGCCGGTGTGCGCGTGCACGTGTGGACCTCGCTGCTGATCGTCATCGCGGGCATCATCCTCTTCGCGGTCCTGGGTAGGCGTGCCCGCTCTCGTGCCGGGGCAGCGGCCGAGCCTGCCCGGGCCGTGCGTTCCTGACGCGTCCTCCGGGTCTCCGACCACGGCGCCGCACGCGGGCCCCGCAGAGCTCTTCACGACTCCGCGGGGCCCGCGTCGTCGTCCGTGCGATCCGTCACGCATGTTCGTGTGACGTGGCCTACGTGGTAAATTACCCGAGCACCGTGCCTGTCCCGCTCATCCGTGGGACCCGCCGGTTCGATCCACGGCCCACGGGCCGCTTCCTTCCGCAACGGGGCGGACACGCGCGTCACCTGGATCCCGCGTCGCCCGCTGCGCACCCACCGAGTGCTCCCCGGGCCTCGTCCGACGCATTCGACCTGCCGGCCCTTGGTGAGGAGTACCGCCATGAGCAGTGACCAGATAGCAGCCCCGAACTCCCGCGAGCAGCATCGCGTGAGCACCACGGATCCCGTCCACCGGGACGCACCCGAACCACGCGACGCCGCCGAACCGGTGTCCCCGTTCGAGCGTTTCTCGGCAGTGCCCGAGGATCAGGGCCTGTACCGCTCGGAGGACGAGAAGGACGCGTGCGGTCTGGCCGTCGTGGCCACCCTGGACGGCGTGGCCTCCCACGACATCGTGGACGCCGCGCTCACGGCCCTGCGCAACCTCGAGCACCGCGGTGCGGTGGGTGGGGACGAGGGCACCGGGGACGGCGCCGGTCTGCTGACCCAGATCCCGGACGAGTTCCTGCGCGAGGTGGTGGACTTCCCGCTGCCGCCCCAGGGGGCCTACGTGGTGGGCACGGCGTTCATGCCCACCGGCGGTAAGCACCTCGAGGAGCTCAAGCGCTCGCTCGAGGAACTCGCCCGCATGGAACGCCTCACGGTCCTGGGCTGGCGGGACGTCCCCGTGGTCGACGACGCCGTGGGCGCGTCCGCGCGCGCCGTGATGCCAACGTTCGTGCAGTTCTTCGTCTCCGATAGCAGTCACAACGAGCGGGCGGCGTCCCTGTTTGCGCAGGACGCAACGTCCTACGATCCCGTGGCCGCCCAGCTCGAACTGGACCAGAAGGCGTTCCGCGTGCGCAAGCGCGCGCAGAACAAGTTCGGGGTGTACTTCCCGTCCTTCTCGTCCCGCACGCTCGTGTACAAGGGCATGCTCACCACGGCTCAGCTCGAACCGTTCTACCCGGACCTGTCCGATCCGCGGTTCACGACCAAGCTCGCGGTGGTGCACTCGCGCTTCTCCACCAATACGTTCCCGTCCTGGCCGCTCGCCCAGCCCATGCGAACGCTCGCGCACAACGGTGAAATCAACACCGTGGTGGGCAACCGCAACTGGATGCGCGCACGCCAGTCCTCGCTGTCCGGGGCCGTGCTGGGCCGCCAGCCCGAGGACCTGTTCCCCATCTGCTCGGAGGGCGCGTCCGACTCGCAGTCGCTCGACGAGGTTGCCGAGCTGCTCCAGCTCGCGGGCCGGCCCGTGACCGAGACCATGCTCATGCTGATCCCGGAGGCGTGGCAGAACCATGAGACCATGGATCCGCAGCTCAAGGCTTTCTACCAGTACCACGCCACGCTCATGGAGCCGTGGGACGGTCCCGCGTGCGTGTCCTTCACGGACGGCGTGCGCGTGGGCTCGGTCCTGGACCGTAACGGGTTGCGCCCGGGGCGGTTCTGGCAGACCGACGACGGTCTGGTGATCTTCGCGTCCGAGGTGGGCGTCGTGGACGTGGGGGAGCGCGTCGTCGTCCGCAAGGGCCGGGTGTCCCCGGGGACCATGTTCCTCGTGGACACGGACGAGGGCCGGATCGTGGAGGACAGCGAGATCAAGGCCGAACTCGCCGCCACCAAGCCGTGGCAGGACTGGGTGCGGGACTCAGTGCTGCCCATCACGGAGCTGCCCGAACGCGAGCACATGACCCACCCGCCGCACTCCATCCGGTTACGGCAGAAGACCTTCGGCTACACCGAGGAAGAGCTCAAGCTGATCATCGGTCCCATGGCCGCGGCCGGCGCCGAGCCCATCTACGCGATGGGCACGGACACGCCCGTGGCGGTGCTGTCCAACCGCTCGCGGCTGTTGTTCGACTACTTCGTGCAGTCCTTCGCGCAAGTGACCAACCCGCCGCTCGACGCGATCCGCGAGGAACTCGTCACGTCCATGGCCGGTGCCGTGGGGCCCATGGCCAACATGCTCTCCACGCAGCAGACCCGGACGCGCCAGATCCAGCTGAACTTCCCGGTGATCGACAACGACCAGCTGGACCAGTTCGTGCACCTGGACGACGACGGCGTGCCCCTGAGCCTGCGCGTGCGCGGGCTGTACCGTCCCGTGGACGGTGCGGACTCGCTGCGGGCCCGGATCGCGGAGATCTGCGAGAAGGTCTCCGCGGCCGTGAACCGCGGGGTGCAGTTCGTCATCATCTCCGACCGGGACTCCAACGGCGTGTGGGCTCCCATCCCGTCCCTGCTGCTGACCTCCGCCGTGCACCACCACCTGTTGCGCTCGGCAACCCGCACCAAGGTGGCCCTGATCGTGGAATCGGGGGACGTGCGGGAGGTCCACCACGTGGCCCTGCTGCTGGGCTACGGGGCGTCGGCCGTGAACCCCTACCTGGCCATGGAATCCGCCGAGGAACTCGTGCGCCGCGGGGAGATCCGGGGGGTCACGGAAGAACAGGCCGTGGCGAACCTCATCAAGGCGCTGGGCAAGGGCGTGCAGAAGATCATGTCCAAGATGGGCATCTCCACCGTGCAGTCGTACTGCGGTGCGCAGACGTTCGAGGCCCTGGGCCTGTCGAGCGAGCTCGTGGACGACTACTTCGCGGGCACACGGACCCAGATCGAGGGTGTGGGTCTGGACGTGATCGCCGCGGAGATCCAGTCCCGACACCGCCTGGCCTATCCGGAGGACGGCGTCACCGAACCGCACCGGGACCTCGCCACGGGCGGCGAGTACGACTGGCGCCGCGAGGGACCGCGGCACCTGTTCGACCCGCACACGGTCTTCCGGTTGCAGCACGCGACCCGCACGGGCCGCTACGACATCTTCAAGTCCTACACGTCCCGTGTGGACGACCAGGCCAAGGAGCTCGCGACCCTGCGCGGACTCATGAGTTTCGCGTCCACGCGCGAGCCCGTGGACATCGACGAGGTGGAGCCCGTGAGCGAGATCGTCAAGCGGTTCTCCACGGGTGCCATGAGCTACGGCTCGATCTCCGCGGAGGCCCACGAGACGCTCGCGATCGCCATGAACCGTCTGGGCGCCAAGTCCAACACGGGCGAGGGCGGTGAGGACGTCGAGCGGCTGATCGACCCCGAGCGGCGTTCGGCGATCAAGCAGGTGGCCTCTGGCCGGTTCGGGGTCACGAGCCTGTACCTCGCGACCGCGGACGACCTGCAGATCAAGATGGCCCAGGGCGCCAAGCCCGGCGAGGGCGGGCAGCTCATGGCGCAGAAGGTCTACCCATGGATCGCGCGCACGCGCCACGCGACCCCGGGGGTTTCGCTGATCTCCCCGCCGCCGCACCACGACATCTACTCGATCGAGGACCTCGCGCAGCTGATCTACGACCTCAAGCACGCCAACCCTCGCGCTCGCGTGCACGTCAAGCTCGTGTCGGAACGCGGGATTGGGACGGTCGCGGCGGGCGTGACCAAGGCCAAGGCCGACGTCGTACTGGTCTCCGGCCACGACGGCGGCACGGGCGCGGCGCCCCTGAACTCGCTCAAGCACGCGGGCATGCCGTGGGAGCTGGGACTCGCGGAGACCCAGCAGACCCTGCGGCTGAACGGGCTGCGCGAGCGCGTGGTCGTGCAGGCGGACGGCCAGCTCAAGACGGGGCGCGACGTCGTCGTCGCCGCGTTGCTGGGCGCCGAGGAATTCGGCTTCGCCACGGCGCCGCTCGTGGTGGAGGGCTGCATCATGATGCGCAAGTGCCATCTGGACACGTGCCCCGTGGGAGTTGCCACGCAGAACCCCGAACTGCGCAAGCGCTTCACGGGCAAGGCCGAGCACGTGGTGAACTTCTTCGAGTTCATTGCCCAAGAGGTGCGCGAGATCCTCGCCGAACTCGGGTTCCGCAGCATCGCGGAGGCCGTGGGGCACGCCGAGGTACTGCGCACGCGGGAGGCCGTGGCGCACTGGAAGGCCAAGGGGCTGGACCTGAGCCCCGTGCTCGATTCGTTCCGCGCGGAAGGGGTCACGGGCGGACTGCGCAATACCGGCGTCCAGGACCACGAACTCGAGAAGCACTTCGACACGAAGCTCATCCCGCTCGCGCAACCGGCGATCGAACGCGGTGAACCCGTGCGCGTACAGGAACGCGTGATCAACACGGACCGCGCCGTGGGCACGATGCTCGGATACACCGTGACCAGCGCGCTCGGGACCCGGGAACTGCCGGATGACACGATCGACGTGACCCTGACCGGTCAGGCCGGCCAGTCGCTGGGCGCCTTCGTGCCCCGCGGTATCACGCTGCGGCTCGAGGGGGACGCGAACGACTACACGGGCAAGGGTCTTTCCGGCGGACGGATCGTCGTGCGGCCCCCGCGCGACGCCGGGTTCGTGGCCCACGAGAACGTGATCGCGGGCAACGTGATCGGTTACGGCGCCACGAGCGGCGAGATGTTCTTCAACGGCACCGTGGGGGAGCGCTTCCTGGTGCGCAATTCCGGGGCCACCGCGGTGGTCGAGGGCATCGGTGACCACGGCTGCGAGTACATGACCGGGGGTGTGGCCGTGGTGCTGGGTGAGACGGGCCGCAACTTCGGGGCCGGGATGTCCGGCGGTGTGGCATACGTGCTGGACCTGGACGAGCGGGACGTGAACAAGCAGGCCCGCGAGAGCGGTGAACTGCACCTCGAGCACCCGGACGCCAACGACCGTGAGTTGCTCGCCGACCTCATCAAGCGCCACGGTGAGGAGACCGGGTCCGAGTTCGCGCGTCAACTGCTCGCGGACCCGGACCGCACGATGTCGCGCTTCACCAAACTGCTGCCGCGGGACTACTCCGCGGTGCTCGCACTGCGCAACGAGGCCGAAGCCGCCGGGGACGACCCGGACGGCGACGGCACCTGGCACAAGATTCTGGAGGTGACCGGCCGTGGCTGATCCCCGTGGTTTTCTCAAGGTCCGCACACGCGAGGACCGTCCCAAGCGCCCCGTCCCGGTGCGCCTCATGGACTGGGCGGAGGTGCAGCAACGCCAGGAGGCGGGGACGCTGCACGAGCAGGCCGGGCGCTGTATGGACTGCGGTGTGCCGTTCTGTCACCAGGGGTGTCCCCTGGGCAACCTCATCCCCGAGTGGAACGACCTCGTGTGGCGTGACCGGTGGGACGAGGCCTCCGAGCGGATGCACGCGACCAACAACTTCCCGGAGTTCACCGGGCGCGTGTGCCCCGCGCCGTGCGAGTCCTCGTGCGTGCTCGGGATCAACCAGGAGCCCGTGACCATCAAGCAGGTCGAGTACGCGATCGGCGAGAAGGCGTTCGACGACGACCTCATCAAGCCCTACGTCCCGCAGCGGCTCGTGGGCAAGACGGTCGCGGTGGTCGGTTCCGGTCCCGCCGGACTCGCGGCGGCCCAGCAGCTCACGCAGGCGGGGTTCACGGTGGCCGTGTACGAACGGGACGACCGGATCGGCGGTCTGCTGCGCTATGGCATCCCCGACTTCAAGCTCGAGAAGTCCGTGCTCGAACGCCGGCTCGAGATCATGCGCCAGGAGGGCACCAAGTTCCGCCCGGGCGTGGAGATCGGCACGGACATCACGTGGGACGCGCTGCGCAGGCGTTACGACGCCGTGATCGTGGCCACGGGTGCCACGCGGCCCCGTGAGCTCGCGATCCCCGGCCGTGAGCTCGCGGGGATCCACTACGCCATGGACTTCCTCGTGCGAGCCAATCACCTGGTGGCCGAGGACCACGTCCCCGACCCCATCGACGCGCGCGGCAAGCACGTGATCGTGTTGGGCGGCGGTGACACCGGTTCCGACTGCATCGGCACCGCGCTGCGCCAGGGTGCGGCGTCCGTGACGTCGCTCGCGATCGGTCGCAAGCCTCCCGTGGACCGCGCGGACGAGGAACCGTGGCCCATGATGCCCCGGGTCTTCGAGGTCTCCACGTCCCACGAGGAGGGCGGCGAACGAACGTACCTGGCCTCCACGGTGGAGTTCGTGGGGCAGGACGGCCGGGTCACGGGACTGCGCGTGGCGGAGACCGAGTACCGCGAGGACGGCTCCCGCGGTCCCGTGGCCGGCACCGAGAAGGTGTTGCCTGCGGACCTGATCCTGCTCGCCCTGGGATTCACGGGCAATGAGTCCCGCGAGCTCACCGAGCAGCTACCCGTGGCGCTGGACTCCCGGGACAACGTGGCGCGGGACGAGACCTACATGACCGCCGTGGACGGGGTGTTCTCGTGCGGTGACGCAGGTCGTGGGCAGTCCCTCGTGGTGTGGGCCATCGCGGAGGGCCGGGCGTGCGCCGCTCACGTGGAACGCCACCTTACAGGCCAGACCCGGTTGCCAGAACCCGTGACCCCGTCCGAGCGGGCGATCGACCTGAGCCTGTGACCCGCACGCATCCGTGATCCTCCCGGCACCCGCCATGAGTCCAGCCATATCAATTCCCAGGGCTCGTTGCTAAGGTAGGAACGGACATCGGCGAAGCGGCCGCGGGCGGGCAGCACCAGGCTGCTCGACCCGGCCGCTTCGTCATATGCACCAACCATCCGCCATTCGAAAGGGAGTCACCCATGCGTCGAGCGAAGATCGTGGCCACCATCGGCCCCGCCATCTCCTCGTACGAGAACGTCACCCAGGCGATCCAGGCCGGAATGAACGTGGCTCGCCTCAACATGAGTCACGGTGACCACACCGTGCACAATACGTCCTACGAGAACCTGCGCCGGGCCAGCGAAGAGCTGGGCACCACGGTCGCGATCCTCGCGGACCTGCAGGGGCCCAAGATCCGGCTGGGCAACTTCGCGGACGGCCCCCATGCGCTGGACGTGGGTGACACCTTCACGATCACGATCGAGGACGTCCCCGGCTCCAAGGAGCTGTGCTCCACGACCCACAAGGGCCTGCCCGGCGACGTCAACGTGGGGGACCCGCTGCTGATCGACGACGGCAAGGTCGCCCTGCGCGCCACGGCCGTGTCGGACACCGCCGTCACCACCGAGGTCGTGGTCGCCGGGACCGTGTCCGACCACAAGGGCATCAACCTCCCCGGCGTGGCCGTCAACGTCCCCGCACTGAGCGAGAAGGACGAGGCGGACCTGCGCTGGGCCCTGCAGCGCGGCGTCGACATCATCGCGCTGTCCTTCGTGCGGGACGCCCAGGACATCACCCGGGTGCACGAGATCATGGCGGAGGAGGATCGCAAGATCCCCGTGATCGCCAAGATCGAGAAGCCTCAGGCCGTGGATGCGCTGCACGAGATCATCGACGCGTTCGACGGCATCATGGTTGCCCGCGGCGACCTCGGTGTGGAGCTGCCGCTGGAGGCCGTGCCGATCGTGCAGAAGCGCGCGATCGAGCTCGCCCGCCGCTGGGCGAAGCCCGTGATCGTGGCCACCCAGGTGCTCGAGTCCATGATCGACAACCCGCGCCCCACGCGCGCCGAGGCCTCGGACTGCGCGAACGCCGTGCTCGACGGCGCGGACGCCGTGATGCTCTCGGGCGAGACCTCGGTGGGCAAGTACCCCATCAAGACGCTCGAGACCATGTCGAACATCATCCTGGCCACCGAGACGCAGGGCATGGACCGCATGCCCCCGCTGGGCACCGAGCCCCGCACGCGCGGCGGCGCCATCACCCGTGCGGCGGTGACCATCGCCCGGCAGCTGGACGTGAACTACATCTGCACGTTCACCCAGACGGGTGACTCGGCCCGCCGGTTGTCCCGGTTGCGCCCGGAACGCCCGATCCTCGCGTTCACCCCCGAGAAGAGCGTGCAGGCGTGGCTGCAGTTGCTGTGGGGCGTCCAGCCCATCCGGGTGGATCGCGTGGAGCACACCGACGACATGACTCGTCAGGTGGACCACTACCTGCTCCAGCATGATCTCGCCAACACCGAGGACATGGTCATCATCTGCGCCGGTTCGCCCCCGGGCCACGCCGGGTCCACCAACCTCGTGAAGGTGCACCGCGTGGGCGACCTCCAGGACGCCGGCGAGGCACCCCAGCGCGAACCCCGCGAGCGCGTGGGGCCGTGGGGCGGCATGGCCGGTTCCGCCACGTGGCGGGAGCCGTGATCGGTCGCTGACCCACGCGGGTCGGCCGTATGGCGGACCGCTGCGAGCTGTTCTCGTCGCGGCATCTGCGTGTGGGTGTCGACCCGATGTTCTAGTGGAGTAAAGGCAGTCCGGACGCCGTCCGAGCTGCCTTTACTCCACTCTGCGTGCTGACCGTGGACGCTGATCGATCGCGCGAACAGCGGCTGGGGCCCTACGGTCTCCGAAAGGTTTTGCTACGTGCCTTGATCGGGGAGCCGGTCCCGCATGAGGGATTCGAGCAGCGTGATGGGCAGGGGCCGGTCGTAGGGAAGCTTGATGAACCCGGCGCCGTACTCCTCCCCCACAGCCGCTACCCGTGACTGGTGGGGTGCGAAGAACTCGGGGGTGGACCGCAGGGAGCAGTGGTGCTTGAAGTTCTACAGCATGCACAGAGTGGTGTTGTCGTCGAGCACGTACGTGGGCTGGTTCCACTTCAGGACCTCCCGCGCGTGCGGCGCCACGCCACGGCTGAGGTCTCGAAGCGCCTCGATGTGGGGACGTTGGTGGGGCTCCAGTTGAGCGGAATAGTCCTCGGCATCGATCCGCTTGGGCATCGGCATGGAGTCTCCCGTCGTGGTGTGAGCTGTGTCGGAGGTGCTCAGGCTGTCGGCCCCATCCTGGGAAGTCGACCACGGGCGGGTCTCCCCATTGCTGACAGGTTTCCGACCGGTCCACCCACCCGCCCGACCACGGATGCGGGAAGACCCACGACCCCCGTGCATTCGCCCTGTGTTCGGCCACGAAAAACGGCCCCGCGGGTGCGAGGCCGTTCCAAAGGTGCTCCGACGGAGCGAGTTGTCGTGCCCAAGGTGGGACTCGAACCCACACATGTCTCCATACTGCATTTTGAGTGCAGCGCGTCTGCCAATTCCGCCACTTGGGCATGTCCGGGAAGGGGACCGTAGTGCGGGCCACCGCCGCCGGTGCGGATAACAGCATACATGATGGGTCTAGGCTGGAGACCGGTCCGCCCCTTCCGCGCCCGGGGGTGTGCTGTGTCCCATCAGGCGCGTTCGCGGCACTCGTGGTTGGATGCCGTGTCGACACGACCAAGTTATCCCCAAACCTAGGAGTCCCCGTGACGGATTCGTCGAACACCCCGGAGCCCACTGCGCCCGGGGCACAACGGTCGGGCGCCGCAGACCCTGGCGTCGCGCAGCCCGACACCGCCCGCGCCGAGACGACTCACGTCGACGCCGCGCCCGCCCAGGACCACGCCGCCCGTTCCGAGGCGCAGGGTTCCGGAGCCAAGACGGTCGTCGTCGCGGAGGACGAGGCGCTGATCCGCATGGACATCGTCGAGATGCTCGAGGACGCCGGGTACCGCGTGGTGGCGCAGGCGGAGAACGGGGAGCGCGCCGTCGCCCTGGCCTCCGAGCACCGCCCGGACCTCGTGCTCATGGACGTGAAGATGCCCGTGATGGACGGGATCACCGCCGCGGAGCAGATCGCGCAGGACCGGATCGCGCCCGTGGTACTGCTCACCGCGTTCAGCCAGCGCGAGCTCGTGGAGCGTGCGCGGGAGGCCGGCGCCATGGCGTACGTGGTCAAGCCGTTCACCGTGGACGACGTGGTGCCCGCGATCGAGATCGCGATGTCTCGTTTCGAGGAGATCACGGCCCTCGAGAGCGAGGTCGCGGACATGAAGGAACAGTTCGCCACGCGCAAGCTCGTGGAACGCGCCAAGTCGCTGCTGCAGACCAAGATGGGTCTGTCCGAGCCCGAGGCGTTCCGCTGGATCCAGAAGACGTCCATGGATCGCAGGCTGTCGATGCGCGAGGTGGCCGAGGCGATCATCAGCCAGGTGGCCTGACGCCCCCGGGGCCCAGATCGTCCCGGGCCGCACGCGGAACGCGCCCGAAGCTGTCCCTGGCCGTGCGGCGTCCCGCGCCCGAGCCCGTGTTCCGCCGGGGCCTGTGCCTTTCCGGGGGTGGCCCTAGGATGGAGCCGTGACTGAGACGAGCAAGCAGGCCAGCCAGGACGCCCCTGAGACCCGCACCGTGGTGATCGGTGAGAAGACCGAGCACCCGCAGGAGGTCTCGCTGCCCGTTCCGGTGTCCCGGCCCGAGAAGCGCTTGCTACTGATCGACGGGCACTCCCTGGCGTTCCGCGCATTCTTCGCGCTCTCCCGCGCCGCCGAGTACGGTGGGGGCCCCGGTTTCGTGACGTCCGACGGCGTCCACACCGAGGGCGTCTACGGATTTGTGAACACCATGGTCAAGCTCGTGCGCGAGGAGAAGCCCACCCACCTGGTCGTCTCCTTCGACCTCGAGGGCCCTACCCTGCGCTCCCAGGAGTACGGGGAGTACAAGGGCGGCCGGGACGAGACCCCGGAGGAGTTCCACGGACAGGTCCCCAACATCCGACGCATCCTCGAGGCTGTTGGCATTCCGATCGTCACGAGCGAGGGCCACGAGGCGGACGATGTCCTGGCCACGCTCGCCACCACGGCCGCCGCCGAGGACTTCGAGGTGCTCGTGTTCTCGGGTGACCGGGACGCGTTCCAGATGATCACGGACCACGTGACGGTGGTCTACCCGGGCCGCACGCCGTCGGACCTGCGCCGCATGGACGCGCAGGCGGTCTTCGAGAAGTACAAGGTCGCCCCGCAGAACTACCCGGACCTCGCCGCGCTGACGGGGGAGACCGCGGACAACCTACCGGGTGTGCCGGGCGTGGGTCCCGGCTTCGCGGCCAAGTGGATCACGTCCTACGGTCCCGTGGAATCGCTGCTCGAGCATGCGGACCGGATCACCGGCAAGAAGGGCGAGGCCCTGCGCGAGCACGAGGACCTCGTGCGGCGCAACCGCAAACTCAACCGCCTGGTCACGGACCTGCCCCTCGGCGTGGACCTGGATCACGCGGTATTGCCCGAGGCCGATCCCGAGCGGGTCGGCGTGGTCTTCGACGAGCTCGAGTTCGGTGCCCAGTTGCGCGGGCGTCTGCTCGAGGCCTTCGGTTCCCACGCTTCCGACGACGCCGGCGCCACGGTTCCCGAGGTCACCGACGTCACCCGGGTGCGCACCGCCCAGGAGTTCAGCGATTGGCTGGACGCGGGGGAGAAGGACGTGCCCATCGTCGTCCGCCGCTTGGCGCACGACCCCAAGGCACCCTCCGGCGCGGAGGTGACCACCCTCATGCTCATGAACCAGCGCGGTGCCGCCGTGGACCTCGTGACCGCGGACCAGGAGCTGACCATCGCCGTCGAGGAATGGCTCGCAGATCCGGTGGCGCCCAAGATCGTGGATGGCCTCAAGGACCTGTACCACGGTCTGATCCAGCGCGGGATCGAGCTCGCCGGTGTCGTGGACGACGTCCAGCTCTCCGGCTACCTCGTGCGGCCCGCGCTGCGTTCCTACGAGCTGGACGCCCAACTGAGCCACCACCTGGAGGTGGAGGTGCCCCGCGCGGACGAGTCCGCGGCGTCGGAGAAAAACGGACAGACCGAACTCGCGCTGGACGCGTCGGACGAACAGGACGAGCTGGCCGGTGTGAGCGACGCCGAACTGCGTCGCCAGGCCACGCTCGGTTCCGCGTGCCGGCAGTTGAGCGAACACCTGCGCGGGCTGCTCGAGGCCGACGGCCAACTGGGGCTGCTCACGGATCTGGAGATGCCCCTCGCGGTGATCCTCGCCCGGATGGAGGCCACGGGGATCGCGATGGACCGCCCAGGTATCGACCGGTTGTTCGACGACCTCCAGCAACCGATCGACCAGGCCTTCGAGCAGGCGCAGGCGCAGATCGACCACGAGATCAACCTGGGTTCCACCAAGCAACTGCAGGCCGTGATGTTCGAGGAACTCGGCCTGCCCAAGACCAAGAAGACCAAGACCGGGTACACCACGGACGCCGCGGCGGTCGCGGACCTGCTCGGACGCGTGGACCCCGAGACCCAGGGTTCGCGGTTCCTCGTGGCGCTCATGAACTGGCGCGAGTACTCCAAGCTCAAGCAGATCGTGGCCGGATTGCGGGACGCGATCGCCGAGGACGGGCGCATCCACACCACGTACCAGCAGACCGTGGCGGCCACCGGACGGCTGTCCTCCACGGGTCCCAACCTGCAGAACATCCCCGTGCGCACCGAGCAGGGCCAGCGCATCCGCGACGTGTTCGTGGTGGGGGAGGACTCCCAGGGCCCGTTCGAATGCCTCATGACCGCGGACTACTCCCAGATCGAGATGCGGATCATGGCCCACCTGTCCGGGGACGAGGGGCTGATCGAGGCGTTCCGTGGCGGGGAGGACCTGCACCGGTTCGTGGGCTCGCGCGTGTTCGACGTGGCCCCGGAGGACGTCACCCCTCAGATGCGTTCCAAGGTCAAGGCCATGAGCTACGGCCTCGTCTACGGGCTGAGCTCCTACGGCCTGTCCCAGCAGCTGAACATCGGCGTGGACGAGGCCCGCACCATGATGAGCGGCTACTTCGAACGCTTCGGCGGCGTGCGGGACTTCCTGCGCGGCGTCGTCGAGGAAGCCCGTTCCAAGGGCTACACCGAAACGATCGACGGGCGACGCCGCTACCTCCCGGACCTCACGAGCGACAACCGCCAGGCCCGCCAGGCCGCCGAGCGCATGGCCCTGAACGCACCCATCCAGGGGTCGGCCGCGGACATCATCAAGAAGGCCATGATCGGCGTGGACCGGGCCCTGCGCGAGGACGACCTGCGCTCGCGGGTGCTGCTGCAGGTCCACGACGAACTCATCGTGGAGGTCGCCCCGGGGGAGACGGAGCGGGTCGAGGAGATCCTGCGCACCGAGATGGCCGGGGCCGCGGAACTGACCGTGCCCCTGGACGTCAACGTGGGCACGGGGCGGACATGGCACCAGGCCGCCCACTGACCGCCTGAGCGCACGGACCACTCAGCCCGCCGCTCGGCGCCGCAGCAGGCCGTGCACCCAGCACGACACCCGCCACCGCGCGGCGGGCCATGGCACACCCGAACCGCCCGAGTCACGACGAGGAGCATCATGAACGCGACACCCCGGCACGAGCAGACCCGCGAGAGCGAGTACAGCGCCCGCGGGAACGACTACGTCCTGCGCCGCTTTCTCGCGAACGAGGGTGGCACGGACGCGAACCCCGAGTTCGTGGAGTGGAACCGGGCGGTCGCCCAGGGGTTCCACGGCCGTGAACCGGGGCAGGAGGCCACCGAGCGCAACCTGCGATCGATGCGCGCCGCTGGCACCCGGTTCCGCGCCGCATACACCGCGGACCCCGTGCCCACAGCCGCGCTGGGGGCCGAGCGACCCGTGGCCACGTTCTGCTCGTGGGACTCGGAGCTGACGCTCGGGGAAGGGCGCAGCGTGCCCGCGTGGTTGGTCTCTGAGGTCACGGTGCGCCCAACCCATGCCCGGCGAGGACTGTTGCGCCGGCTCATGACCACCGACCTGACCGAGGCCCACGAGGCGGGGTTCCCGATCGCGGCGCTCACCGCCTCCGAGGCCACGATCTACGGTCGCTTCGGTTTCGGTGCGGGCACGTTCAACACCGAGATCACGGTGGACGCGCACACGCGGTTGCAGTTGAAGGCCCCGACCGTGGGCACGGTGGAAATGGCCGACAACCACGCCGTGGCCGAGCTGGCGCCGAGCATCTTCGATCGCTTCCACCGCGTGACGGCGGGCTCCCTCACGCGCACTCAGAAGTGGTGGGACATTATCTCCGGTCGGTGGAACTGGGACCAGGAGGGCGCGGATCCTGAGATCCGCACCGCGGTGCACTACGACGCCCGGGGTGAGGCGGACGGCTACGTGAGCTACAAGTTCGTCTCCACCCAGGGGTTCCAGGGGTACCTGAAGGTCGTGGACCTCGTGTCCCCGAGCTCGCAGGTGCGCATCGCCCTGTGGGAGTACCTGTGCAACCTGGACCTCGTCACGGAGGTGCGCTACAACAGCGCCCAGATGGAAGACCCGCTCATGTGGGGCATGGTGGACATGTCCGCCTACACCGTGCGCAAGCGCTACGAGCGACTGTGGTTGCGCGTCCTGGACCCGGTGGCGGCCCTGTCCGCCCGGCACTACACGTCCCACCGCAAGGTCAGGATGTCGGTCGTGGACTCCATGGGCTTCGCGGACGGGATCTACGAGATCGACACCACCGGTGATGCCCCCCGCGTGGAACGCGTAGCGGACCGCCCGCGCACACAGGACGATCTCGCGGGGAAGTCCATGCCCGCCGTGGAACTGTCCGACGGCGCGGACGTCGCCCTGAACGTCGATTCGCTCGGCTCGCTGTACCTTGGGGCCGTCAAGGCGTCCACGCTGCACTACGCGGGGCTGCTGCGCGTGCGCGACGACGCCGCCCTGCGGGACATCCAGGCGCTCATGTCCACGCCCACCCACCCGTACTGCATCTCCCCGTTCTGAGCGCGGCTCGCGCAGCGCGCGGACGCACCCTTCAGGCTTGAACCGGCACGGTTTCGAGCCTAGACTGGAGCGGTGCGTGTATTCGCACGCCCACATCAAGCGTGACGTCGCCAATCCGGTGCGCCCCACAGGGCGGGGTTGGTGACACCAAACCATCACATCAATTTCATCGGAGTCCCTACTACATGACCACCACCACCCAGCAGGTCGCCGTCAACGACATCGGAACCGAAGAGGATTTCCTCGCCGCTGTCGACGCGACCATCAAGTACTTCAACGACGGCGACCTCGTGGAAGGCACCGTCGTCAAGGTCGACCGCGACGAGGTCCTCCTGGACATCGGGTACAAGACCGAAGGTGTCATCCCCTCTCGTGAGTTGTCCATCAAGCACGACATCAACCCCGATGACGTCGTGGCTGTGGGTGACGAGGTGGAGGCTCTGGTCCTCACCAAGGAGGACAAGGAAGGTCGCCTGATCCTCTCCAAGAAGCGCGCTCAGTACGAGCGCGCCTGGGGCGACATCGAGAAGGTCAAGGACGAGGACGGCGTCGTCACCGGCACCGTTATCGAGGTCGTCAAGGGCGGCCTCATCCTGGACATCGGCCTGCGTGGCTTCCTGCCCGCCTCCCTCGTGGAGATGCGCCGCGTCCGCGACCTCGCTCCGTACATCGGTCAGCAGCTCGAGGCCAAGATCATCGAGCTGGACAAGAACCGCAACAACGTGGTGCTCTCCCGCCGTGCGTGGCTCGAGCAGACCCAGTCCGAGGTGCGCGCCAACTTCCTGCAGCAGCTGCAGAAGGGCCAGGTCCGCACGGGCACCGTGTCCTCGATCGTCAACTTCGGTGCGTTCGTGGACCTCGGCGGTGTTGACGGTCTGGTGCACGTCTCCGAGCTGTCCTGGAAGCACATCGACCACCCCTCCGAGGTCGTCGAGGTCGGTCAGGAAGTCACCGTCGAGGTGCTGGACGTGGACATGGATCGCGAGCGTGTGTCGCTCTCGCTCAAGGCCACCCAGGAAGATCCGTGGCAGCTGTTCGCCCGCACCCACGCCCTGGGCCAGGTCGTCCCCGGCAAGGTCACCAAGCTGGTTCCCTTCGGTGCGTTCGTTCGCGTCGAGGACGGCATCGAGGGCCTCGTGCACATCTCCGAGCTGGCGCAGCGTCACGTGGACATGGCCGAGCAGGTCGTCTCCGTGAACGAGGAGCTGTTCGTCAAGGTCATCGACATCGACCTGGACCGCCGCCGGATCTCGTTGTCCCTCAAGCAGGCCAACGAGGGTGTGGACCCGGACTCCACCGAGTTCGATCCCGCCCAGTACGGCATGGCCGCCGAGTACGACGAGCAGGGCAACTACAAGTACCCCGAGGGCTTCGATCCCGAGACCAACGAGTGGATCGAGGGTTATGAGGAACAGCGCGCCGCGTG
>NZ_LZMM01000059.1:0-56476 GCF_001665945.1 Kocuria sp. ICS0012
TGACCGCGGTGGTCAGGGCCACCATGAACAAGCTCCCCACGCGGGCGTGGTTGAGCAGTTCGTGGACGGGCCCGGCCAGGAACGGCACGAGCCGCACCATGAAACCGCCCGCGATGAAAAGCGCCGCCAGCAGCAGACCTCCGATCACCGCGTCCCGCAAGCCCTTGGGGGTGACCTTCCAGGGCAGGCGCTCCCCCGTCATCCGCACGGCGATCGAACTGCCCATGATGTATACCCCCGCGAGGATGAAGGTTGCGGGGGTGAACCACGGGTCCCCGGCGGGGATGCGCAGGGACCACGCGAGACCTGCGGCGGCCAGGAGGCCCGTGATGATCACGACCCACACGGTGCGCTTGCGCGTGGCCTGGGTGGCGTCCCCGTAGGGGCTGACCCGGTACTCGCTCACATCATCACTTCCTGCGCCGATTGAGTGCTCGGAGGGTGTTGGTCAGGACGGCGGCGAACGCGGTCCAGCCCGCGTACGGGCTGAGCACAGCGCCCTTCTCGGGGGACACCTTTGCGCTACGGCGCACCAGGTCCGCGCTGCTGAGTGTCAACAGGACAGACTCCACGGAGGACGCGGTGAGCTGCTTGCGGTGGAAGAACAGGATGCTCCACCCGGCGTTGAGCACCAGGTTGGTCCCGAGCGCGGCGATGTAGGCGCGCTTCTCCTTCTCCTGCTTCTTCTCCCCGAGATCCGCGATGGACAGCGCGCCCACCGCGGCGATGTCCGCGTACAGAGCCGTCCATGCCACGGGGAACAGCCAGGCCGGGGGCTGGAACCGGGGCTTGCGCAGTGTGCGGTACCACCGCGAACCGGGGTCGGTCACCAGGGAACCGGCCACCGCCGTGGCCGCCACGGCCCCCGCGGTGGTCAGGAAGACGCGGCGCCACCGGCCGAGGTCCTCGTTCTTCACGGCGGCGCGCACCGCGTCGGCGAAGGACGTGTGCCCGCCCTCCGGGGCACCGATGTAATCGTCCAGGTCCCGTTCGTGCAGCACGGTGTCGTGCTGGAGGCTACCGATCAGAGGCCGCGCGAGCCGGGAGCTGATGGGGGTCGCCAGCCCGATCCAGTACGCCGCGAGCTCGGCGGTGGTCACGGGCGCGGTGAGCATGAACCGCCCGCCCTTGCCCACAGCCCGGGCGTACTGGTCCAGCATGTCCGCGTACTCGATGGCGTCCGGACCGCCCACGTCGAACGTGCGGTTCACGTCCGACGGCAGGTCCGCCGCCCCCGCGAGGTAGTGCACCACATCCGCCACGGCGATCGGCTGGATCCGGTTGCGCACCCACTTGGGGGCGATTGCACCCGGCAGTCGCTCGGAGAGGTGACGGATCATGATGAAGGACGAGGACTCGTCCCCGATCACCACACCCGTCTGCAGCGCCGCAGTGGGCACCCCGGAGTCCATGAGCGCCTGCCCCACCTCCACGCGCGAACGCAGGTGATCGGACAGTTGCTCGACCGGTTCGTCCGTGGGGTGCAGTCCCCCCAGGTAGACGATCCGCTGCACGTGGGCGTCGTGAGCGGCCCGCGCGAACGTCTCCGCCATCTCCACTTCTTCCTGTACGAAGTTCTCGGAGTCGCCCATGGAGTGCAGCAGGTACCACGCGACGTCCACGTCCTTCAGGGCGCGGGCGACGTCGCTCGCGTCCGAGGCGTCCCCCTCCACCACTTCCGCGCGGCCGGGTTCTGCGCTCTGCCCATCGGGGACGACAGCGTCCCCCCAGGGGAGGTCGCGCACCTTCTCCGCACTGCGGCTGAGCAGGCGCACCCGCCACCCCCGCTGCAACAGTTCCTGGGCCACCTGGCCGCCAATGTATCCCGTGGCTCCCGTGACCAGGGCGAGCCGTGCGGTCTCAGTCATGCGAACTCCCAACCGTGAACGATCCGTGGATGACCGCGGCGGCCACCCCATCCATGTCGATCGTATGCCGAGCATCCGACGCCACCCACGGGCAGGGCTCCGTCACCCGCGGACGTCCACGTCCTCGAAGATCAGGAACGTCTGCGTGTCCACGACCTCCGGCATGGGCTGGATGCGGTCGAAGATCACCTCCCGCAGTTCCGCCGTGCCCCGGGCGCGCACGAGGAGCATGACGTCGAACGTGCCACCCACCAGTGCGATGTGCTGCACCTGGGGGATCTTGCGCAGCTTCACGCACAGGGACGGCCACGTGTTCTGCTTCAACCGCACTGTCACGTATGCCGAGGCCTCAAGCCCCGCCCGCGCGGGATCGATCACCGCGGTGTAGCGCAGCACCACGCCTTGTTCGTGCAGCCTGCGGATGCGCTCGTAGGCGTGCGCGCGGGAGATGTGGACCTTGGCCGCGAGCGCGGTCACCGATTGCCGTGCGTCCGCCGAGAGTTCCTCCAGGATCCGTCGATCCGTGTCGTCCAGTTCGGGGCGCTCCCGCTCCGCCATCCGGTACTCCTTCTCTGTCATCGTGCCCCGCGGTCTCTCGTCATGGGCCTCGCGCTCCATGACCATGGGCCTCACGCCCCTTCGCGACGGCCCGCGCGCTTCGGGGGTGACGACGACGCCGCGCCGAGCGCCGTCGTCACCGGACGCGACGCGGTAGACGAAGCAGCATGACGCACGTCACTACCAAGCATATTGTCCATGAGAGCGCCCCAGAATCACCGTTCGTCCACGAATTTCCCCCGGTGTGGAGACGAGGCGGCCGAATTTTTCATACTGTGCGGACGATGTGTCCACCCCGCCCTTCGCTGCGCGCTGCCGCGGAACGAGGTGCCGGGCACCACCGACTTCCACACAGAGAAGAAAGGGACGCACCATGAGCGAGCCCACCCCCGCCGGTGGCGAATCCGCCGCCCAGGAGCACACCCCGTCCGTGAATCCGGCGGTGGAGGCCTCCAAAAACTTCGGGATCACCCCCGAGCAGTACATGCTGCCCGCGAGCAGCGAGATCCGGCTGCTGAACCCCGACGGCAGCGCGGTCCCGGAGTCCGAGCAGGGTCAGGAGCCCGGCCACGAGTACCCCATGCCGGAGAACTCCCGCCTGCTGGACGCCTACGAGAAGCTCGTGGTGGGCCGGCGCATCAACGACCAGAACATGGCGCTCGTGCGACAGGGCCGCATGGCGGTCTACCCGTCCAGCCACGGCCAGGAGGCCTGCCAGGTGGCGGCTGCCCTGTGCCTCGAGGACGACGATTGGTTGTTCCCCACCTACCGTGACTCCGTGGCCGTGATGTCCCGCGGTGTGGATCCGCTGGAGGTCATGAGCACCTACCGCGGGGACTGGCACGGCGGCTACGACCCCCGCAAGTACAAGGTCTCCGTCCAGGCCACTCCGCTGACCACGCAGCTGCTGCACGCCGTGGGTGTGGCCCACGCCGCCAAGCTGCGCGGCGAGAACACGGTGACGTTGGCCATGTGCGGTGACGGGGCGACGTCGGAGGGGGACTTCCACGAGGCCCTGAACTTCGCGGCCGTCTTCCAGCTGCCCGTCCTGTTCCTGGTGCAGAACAACGGGTACGCGATCTCCGTGCCGCTGTCCTCGCAGACGCGCGCGCCGTCCCTGGCCCACAAGGGTGTGGGCTACGGGATGGCCAGCGAGCGCGTGGATGGCAACGACCTCGCGGCGCTGCTCTCCGTCCTGGGCCGCGGCGTGGAGCTGTGCCGCCAGGGCGGCGGTCCGCTGCTCGTGGAGGCCATGACCTACCGCATGCAAGCGCACACCAACGCGGACGACGACACCCGTTACCGCGAGCGCGACGAGGTCAGCGAGTGGGTGGCCAAGGACCCGATCACCCGCATGCAGCGCTACCTCTCCGACCAGGGTGCGCTGGACGACGCCGCGTCCCAACGGATCTCGGAGCACGCCGAGGCCATGGCCAAGCGGCTGCGCGAGGCCATGGCCTCCAAGCCGGAACTGGATCCCCAGGACCTGTTCCGCTTCGTCTACCACGAACCCACGACCCAGTTGCGCGAACAAGCCGCTCAGCTGGCCGACGAGCTCTCCCGAGAGGAGGCGTGATGAGCGTTTCGAAAGTCAGTTTCGCCAAGGCGCTGAACACCGCACTCGCGGACGCCATGGAGGCGTCCCGGGAGGTCGTGGTCTTCGGTGAGGACGTGGGGACCCTGGGCGGGGTCTTCCGCATCACGGACGGGTTGACCGCGCGCTTCGGCCGCGAGCGCTGCTTCGACACCCCGCTCGCGGAGTCGGGGATCATCGGCACCGCGGTGGGCATGGCCATGAACGGCATGCGCCCGGTCGCGGAGATGCAGTTCGACGCGTTCGCGTACCCCGCGTTCGAGCAGGTGGCCTCCCACGTGGCCAAGATGCACAACCGGACCCGCGGCAAGCTGCCCATGCCCCTGGTCATCCGCATCCCCTACGGCGGTGGCGTGGGCGGTGTGGAACACCACTGCGACTCCTCCGAGTCCTACTACGCGCACACCCCGGGGCTGAAGGTCTTCACCCCGGCCTCCGTGACGGACGCCTACGTGATGCTGCGCGAGGCGATCGACTCGCCGGACCCCGTGGTGTTCTTCGAGCCCAAGCGGCTGTACTGGTCCACCGCGCAGGTGGACCTGGACGAGCTGCGCTCGCAGTACGAGAACGGGACGCTGCCGCGCCGGGAGGGCCACGCCGTCGTCGCCCGCGAAGGCAGTGACGCGACCCTGATCAGCTACGGGCCGTCCGTGCCCGTGTGCCTGGCCGCAGCCGAGGAAGCCGCCCGGGACGGGATGTCCGTGGAGGTCGTGGACCTGGGCTCCGTGGTCCCCTACGACGACAAGACCGTGGCCGCCTCGGTGCGCAAGACCGGGCGCGCCGTGGTCGTGGCCGAGGCCCAGGGCTTCGCGTCTGTGGCCTCGGAGATCGCCGCGCGCACCCAGGAACGCTGCTTCCACTCGCTCGCCGCACCGGTGCTGCGGGTCACGGGATTCGACATCCCCTACCCCTCGCCGTCCTTCGAGCACCACCACATCCCGAGCTCCGAGCGCGTCCTGGATGCCCTGGACGACCTGCAATGGGAGGACTGACCCGTGAGCATCAATGTGTTCAACCTGCCCGACCTGGGCGAAGGGCTCACCGAGGCGGACATCCTCCGCTGGCTCGTGGCCGAGGGTGACACCGTCACCATGGACCAGCCGATCGTGGAGGTGGAGACCGCCAAGTTGGCCGTGGAGGTACCCACCCCGTTCGAGGGCGTGGTGCACACACTCCACGGCGCCGAGGGCGACACGCTGCTGGTGGGCCAACCGCTGATCTCCGTCTCCGACGGCATCGAGGCCCCGGAGTCCGCCGCGGGTTCCGGATCCGACGACGACGCTCCCGAGCCCACCCACGGGGCCGGGTACCGCGAGGAGGAGCTCGCGGGCACCCGCCCGTCGGCCGAGCTCTCCGTGGACGAGGCCGACCCCGAGGCCGGCGAGGACGAGTCCTCCGGCAACGTGTTGATCGGTTACGGGACGTCCGCCGCGGGGTCCTCCCGGCGGCGGCGGCGCAAGCGCGGCGGTCCTGCCGCTCCGGACGGCGCTGCCCCCACGGGCGCGGCTGCCCACACGCACGACGCGCTGACCGCGGCACCCCGGATGGCCCCCACGGTCGTCTCGCCACTCGTGCGCAAGCTCGCGCGCGAACACGGCGTGGACATCACCGCGCTCGCGGGCACCGGCCCGGGCGGTCTCATCATGCGCCGCGACGTCCTCATTGCGCTGGACCAGGTCGAGGACCAGCGTTCCCGGGCCGACGCCGCCGGGCCGGCTCCCACGGGTCTGGCCACGGCCGGTCCCGCGGCCCCGGGTCTCACGACCGGTGCACCCGTTCCGCCGCCCCCGGCACCGGGTGGACCGGGGGCTCAGGGTGGACCTGCGGGCCTGGCCGGGGCTCCGAAGCCGCCCGCGGCGCCGTCGTCCTCGCCGGAGCTCGGTGGGACGGGTCAGGACGTGGACCCCCGCACGGGGTTGGGCGTGGCCGTCCGGGAGCCCGTCAAGGGTGTGCGCAAGACCATTGCGGACGCCATGACGCGCTCGCGAGGCGAGATCCCCGAGGCCACCGTGTGGGTGGACGTGGACGCCACCGAGCTGCTGCGCTTGCGCGCCGAGCTCAAGGCCGCGGACCCGCGGACCACGCCCAGCCTGCTCGCGCTGATCGCGCGGTTCACGTTGGCCGGGCTGCAGCGGTTCCCGCAGTTGAACGCGCGCATGGACACCGCGCCGGACGGATCCCGCACGATCACCCGGTTCCAGGGCATCAACCTGGGGCTCGCCGTGGAGTCCGAGCGCGGGCTCATGGTGCCCAACCTGCGCAACGCGGACCGGCTCAGCGCCGTGGAGCTCACGGGGGCCATGCGGGAGATCATCGACATCGCCCGCTCCGGCAAGGCCTCCCCCACGCAGCTGAGTGGTTCCACGTTCACGCTGAACAACTACGGGGTGTTCGGCACGGACGGTGCCACGCCCATCATCAACCACCCGGAGGTCGCGATCCTGGGGATCGGTCGGATCATCGACAAGCCGTGGGTGGTCAACGGTGAACTCGCGGTACGCAAGGTCGCGACCCTGTCGATCGCTTTCGACCACCGCGTGTGCGACGGCGGCGCGGCGGGCGGCTTCATCCGCTTCGTGGCCGACTGCATCGAGAACCCCGCGGGGGCGCTCACGCAGATCTGACGCCCTTCCGGGGTTTGCCGGTGAGCATCACGACGGCGCTCGGGCTTCGGCCCGGGCGCCGTCGGCGTGCACGGGCGGAGAACCATTCCGACCGAGGAATATCCCGTCAGACCGCCGTCTCGCGCTCCAGCCACGCGATGAGGCTCTGCACCAGGGCGGGCGGCAGGTCCGTGGCCGCCATGGTGTCCTTCGCACGGCGCACGGCGGTGTCCACCATGCGGGCCACCGAGCGGGCCGCACCGGAGCGGTCGAGGAGGTCGCGGGCGTGGGCGACGTCGTCGTCCCCCAGCGGCTGCCGCACGGCCCGCTCTCGCAGCGCCTGCCACTCCGCAGCATAGTCACCCGCCTCCACGAGGACCCCCGCAACCGTGCAGCGGTCCGGGGTCAGCACGGGCGACGCGCCCGCGGAGCCCGCTTCACCCGCAGCGTCAGGGGAGCCGGCGGCCGCGCGCAGCTCACCGGTGAGCTGGTGGGCCACACCCAGGGAGCGCCCGATGGTCGCCAGGGCGGTGACGTGCGCGGTGGGGGCCCCGCCTAGGACGGCGCCCGCGCGCAGGGGCGCCTCGTAGCAGGGCACCGCAATGGCCAGCCGGATGGCGTCCAGGGCCTTGTCGTGCGGAACGGGCTGGGTGCGCCGGGTCACCTGGGCCACGAGGCGCTCGCCCGCCACGGCGTGGAACACGGACTCGTCGAGGATCTCGAGCAGGCGCAGCATGCGCGTCTCCGGCACTCGGGAGGTGGCGATGAGCCGGTAGGCGCCGGTGAGCGCGAGGTCACCAGCCGCCGAGGTGAGGTCCGCACGGGAACCATCGCGGTCTGCCCACCCGGCAGGGTTGCTCCCGGAGGCCCCCTCCACGGCACCCGGGGCGTGCGCGATCGCACCTTGCACCGCGGCGTCGTCGTGCTGCTGCGGGGACCCCGACGGCACGCGGTCCGCCGCGTGGGCCGCGCGCGTCATTCCCCGCAGACCGTCGGCGTCGGCACGCAGCACGATGGCGGTGTGGAGCAGCTCGAAGGAGGCGGCCACGGCGTTGAGCACCGGGCGGGTGGGTCGCGCGGGATAGGCCTCCACGGAGGTCATGACCAGCTCCTGCTGCAGCCCACGGCCCGCATCCGTGATCTGGGCGATGTGCTCCCACACTCGCTCATAGCCGGGACTCAGATCGGCAGCCCTGCGGCCCGAGTGGGAGAGGAACCCCCGCAGTGCAGAGGTGGGGGTGAACTCCTGGGACCTGCGCCCGGTGCCGCTGCTGGTGTAGGAGGAGGTGGGAGTCATGCCTCCATTCCAGCACACCAGCCGCCGGGGCGGTGCCCGGATCAGACGGCGGGCATCAGCGCCAGCTGGATCGCGATGAACACCATCACCACGCCCACCAGGGCGTCCACGATGCGCCAGGTGAGCGGGGTGTTCAGCACGTGCGACAGCGCCCGGGCCCCCGCGCCCAGTGCGGTGAACCAGATGACCGAGCCGGCGAACGCGCCCCCGGCGAAGATCCAGCGCTGCTCACCGTGCTGGTTGGCCAGGTTCCCCAGGATCAGCACCGCGTCCAGGTAGGCATGCGGGTTGAGCCATGTGAACGCCAGGGTGGCGAGGACCACGCGACGCAAGGACCCGGCGTCGTCGCCCGAGACGTCCATCGCCTGGGGCTTAAGAGCCGAGCGGAAGGAGGTGACCGCGAAGACCAGGAGGTAGACCACGCCGGCCCAGCGGAAGAGGTTCAGCAGCCAGGGCACGCGGTCGATCAGGAAGCCGATCCCGGCGGTCCCCAGGCCGATCAGGAAGATGTCCGAGACGATGCAGATGCCCACCACCACACCCAGGTGCTCGCGGCGGATCCCCTGGCGCAGTACGAACGCGTTCTGGGCGCCGATCGCCACGATGAGGGCGAGCCCGGTCACCAGTCCGGGAAGGAACGCAGAAGTCACCAGAGCAATGTACAGGTGTGCGTGACGTTGCCGACATTCGACCCCTCACGCGCCGCAACGTGGGTATAGTTTCCGGCGAAATGATTTCGGGTGGCCTGTCCACCCGCCTGATGGAAGGACCCCCATGACGACCGTGACCACCGAGGAACTGCCCCTCGCCATCTCCTCCGAGGACGCCGAGCGCCTGTTCATCGACGCCCGCACCGCGAGCCACTTCACCGAGGAGCCGGTGACCGAGGATGAGAAGCGGGCGATCTACGACCTCACCAAGATGGGCCCCACGGCGTTCAACTCGCAGCCCCTGCGCATCACCTGGGTGGAGACCCCCGAGGCCCGTGAGCGCCTGGTGCAGCACATGAGCGGCGGCAACCAGGAGAAGACCCGCCAGGCGCCGCTGACGGCGATCCTGTCCTACGACGAGAACTGGCACCAGCGCTTCCCCCAGTTCCTCCCCGCCGCCCCGCACCTGCAGGGCATGTACGACGAGAACGAGGACCTGCGCCTGACCAGCGGTAAGGCCAACTCCCACATCCAGGTGGGCTACTTCATCGTGGCCGCCCGCGCCGTGGGTCTGGCCGCCGGGCCCATGACCGGTTTCGACGCCGAGGCCGTGGACCGGGAGTTCTTCGCCGGGACGGGCAAGCGCTCGATCGTGGTCGTGAACCTGGGGCACCCCGTGGCCCCCGCCTACGAGCGCGGCCCCCGCTTCCCCGAGGACGACGTCACCGAGACCCTCTGACCCGGGTCAGTCCCCGCTCGACTCCTGGGCCCGCGCGAGCTTGGCCAACACCGGCAGTGCGGCGTCCAGGAGGTCGAGTTCCTCGGCACTCAATTCGGACAGCACATCCGCGACCCGTTCACTGCGGTGCTGATCCTCACGCGCGAGCACCTCTTCCCCCTGCGGGGTCAGCGACACCAGGACGGCCCGCGCATCGGTGGGGTCCGGATCGCGTTGCACGAGTCCGGCCTTGCTCAGCCGGTCCACGCTCTGCGTGGCCGTGGGGGTGCGCACCCCGAGGTTCGAGGCGATGCTCGTCATGCGGGCACCGCCCGGTTTGAGCATGGTCAACAAGCTGATCTGCTGACTCGTGAGCTCCCGCGCCCCCTCCATGCTGCGTAGGAAGTACACCCCTTGGCGCAGCACCGCACGCAGCCGCGCGGCGCTGCGCAGCATGCGGGCTCGGCGGTCGTCGGCGGCCGGAGCGTGCGAGGAGTCCATGACTCACAATCCTAAGCATGCGCGGTACGGCCTCCTCCCGCGTGAACCCCGCGGAGCGCGCCCGTGTGCTTGAATCGTGGCCCACGGTTCCGGCCCCGGGAGGCAGCGGCATGCAGGAGATCCTTTCGGCCCTCGACGGGCTGCTCCCGCGCGCGAACGAGCACGCGGCGACCGCGGTGCACGGTAGTGGTCGGTACTGGTCCGGGCCGTTGGACGTCCAGCGGCTGGCGGTTTCGGGGGTGGGACTGGCAGTGGCGGGCGCCCAGCAGCTCGCCCGCACCATGGGCCATCGGGACAGCGTCATCACGGCGCAGCTGCCGGAGGTCCTCGCGGCATTCGGCTCGGTCTCCCACCTCCGCCTCGACGGGCAGTCCCTGCCCGGCTTCGCCCCGTGTTCCGGTTTCTTCCCCGTGTCGGACGGCTGGCTGCGCACGCACGCCAATTACCCGCACCACCGCGAGCGTTTGTTCCGCGCCCTGGACATCACGCACGACGACGCCCTCGCACCCGCCCTCGCCCAGCTCACCGGGGAGCAGGCCGAGTCCCGGATCGTCGCCGAGGGCGGCATTGCCGCTCGCGTGGCCACGGAACAGGAATGGCGCGCAGATGCGGCGTCCGAGCCGGGGCCGTGGCTCGAGCTCACCCCGGCGGACATCCCCGTCCGACTGTTCGACCGTGCCGGTTCCGGCGCGTCGACCCGTTCGTCCGATTCCGCAGGCTGTCCGTCCAGTTCCGCGAAGGGTCCGTTCGCGGCACCGCGGGGGACGGCGTCGCTCACTCCCCTGGCGGGCGTACGCGTGGTCTCCCTGACCCGGGTGATCGCGGGTCCCACGGCCACCAAGTTCCTGGCAGCCCTGGGCGCGGACGTGCTGCGCATCGACCCGCCCGCCCTGCCCGAACTGCTCGGCCAGCACCTGGACACCGATGCGGGGGTGCGCTGCGTGTCGTGGGATCTGGCGGATCCCACGCGGGCGGAGGATCTGGCCGACGCCCTGGACGCCGCGGACGTCCTGCTCACGGGGTACCGGCCCGGCTCCCTGACCGATCTCGGTCTCGACGCCGCGAGCATCCGCGACCGCTTCCCCCACCTGGTCCACGTGGAACTCAGCGCGTGGGAACCTTCCGGCACCCGGGGCGGACAGCGTGGATTCGACAGCATCGTCCAGGCCGCCACGGGGATCGCCCATCACTACGGTGCGCGGGGCGAGCACGGGAGGTGGCGCCCCGGGGCCCTACCGGTCCAGGCCCTGGACCACACCGCGGGCTACGGCATGGCCGCCGCGGCCTGCGCGCTGCTCGCCACGGGGACCGCGGGCCACGCACGGGTGTCCCTCGAACGCACCGCGCGGGCCCTGTTGGATGCGCGCACTCTCCGGACCGCGCAGGACGCCCATCTCTCCCCCGCGACCCTGACCGCGCCCACCGATCACGGGATGCTCGAGTACGTCCCGTCGCCGGTCCGCGTGGACGGCGCTCGGCCTCCGGCGGAAGCACCGCGGTGCGAGCACGACGGCGTCAGAGGTCCCGCAGCACCTGCGCGAACCGCTTGACGCCCTCCCGGATCCGCGCGGGAGCAACACCGGAGAACGCGAGCCGCACCGCGTCCGAGTCCCGGCCGTCCATGTAACACGCCGAGCCCGGTACCAGCACCACCCCATGGGCGATCGCCTCCGCGAGGACGTCCTTGCCCACCAACTCGTCCGCCGTGACCCACGTGAAGAACCCGCCCGTGGGCGTGGTCCACCGCGCTGAGGACGGCATGAACTCGGTCAACGCCGCGTCCATGGCTTCCCAGCGCTCGCGGTACAGGGTCACAGCGTTGTCGAGCGCGGGCTCCCATTGCTCGGAACCCACCCACGCCGTGACGAGGGACTGTGCCAGGTTGGACGGGTGGATCACCACGGACTCCGCGGCGATCTGCAACCGGCCCCTGACCTCCGGGGGAGCCGCGATCCAGCCGATCCGCAGCCCCGGGGCGAAGATCTTGGAGAAGCTGCCCAGGTGGATCACGTGCTCCGGGTCCATCCCGTGCATCGAGGCCAGGGGCTGCGCGCGGTCGAAGGACAGCAGCGCGTAGGGATCGTCCTCGATGATCATCACGTCCCGCTCGGCGCACACTCGCACCAGTTCGCGCCGCCGCTCCACCGGCATGGTCACGCCCGTGGGGTTCTGGAAACTGGGGATCACGTACACGAACGGGACGCGCTCACCCTGCGCCGCGGCGTCGTCCAACGCGTCGGCGACGGCGCTCGGGTCCATGCCGTGCTCGTCCACCGGGACGTGACGCACGTCCACCTCGTACGCGCCGAACACGCCCAGCGCACCCACGTAGGTGGGGCCCTCGGCCAGGATCACGTCCCCGGGATCGCAGAACAGCTTGGTCACGAGGTCCAGCCCGGCCTGGGACCCGGTGGTCGGCAGGACGTCCGCCTCCGTGACCGTGGACCCGCCCCGCGCCATGAGCCGCACGCTCAGTTCGCGCAGGCCCGCGGTCCCCGCGCCGGAACCGTACTGCAGGATCTCACCGGCGCGCTCACGGATCAGCTGCGCGGCCAGATCCCCCACGGTCCCGCCCGGCAGCACGGACAGATCCGGGTTGCCCCCGGCCAGGGACACCACCGAGGGGTCCATGGCCGTCTCGAACACCGCGCGCACCGGGGAGGGCCGGAACTCCCCCGCGCGGGACGCGAACGCGCTCATCACTGGCCCCCGTAACGGGCACCCGACATGCCGTAGGCGGGGCCGTCCGCGGACGCGCCGGCGCCCAGGCTGATGAGCGAGATCAGCTCGTAGACCACGTGGGCCGCGGCGATCCCGGTCAGTTCGGCGTGGTCGTAGGCGGGGGCGACCTCCACGACATCGCACGCGACGACATCCAGCCCGCGCAGACCGCGCAGGATCTCGAGGACCTCGCGGCTCGTGATGCCACCGGCCTCGGGCGTGCCGGTGCCGGGTGCGTGGGCGGGGTCCAGGACGTCGATGTCCAGGGAGACGTACAGCGGGCGGTCCCCCACGTGCTCGCGCAGAGCCGCGACCACGGCGTCCACGCCGGAGCGCATGACGTCCGCGGAGGAGACGATCTCGAAACCGAAGCGGGCGTCGTCGTCCAGGTCTTGGGTGCCGTAGAGGGGCCCGCGGGTGCCCACGTGCATCACGGCGTCCGTGTCGATGATGCCTTCCTCGAACGCCCGGCGGAACGGGGTGCCGTGGGTGTACTCGGCACCGAAGTAGGTGTCCCACGTGTCCAGGTGGGCGTCGAAGTGCAACAGTGCGATTTTGCCGTGCCGTGAGTGGGCGGCGCGCATGAGGGGCAGCGCGATCGTGTGGTCCCCGCCGATCGCCACGACCTTGGTGGACTCCCCCATGAGCTCCTTGGCGGCGGTCTCGATGGACGCGATGGCCTCGGGGATGTCGAACGGGTTGCCCACGATGTCCCCGGCGTCCGCGACCTGCAGGTGGGCGAACGGCGAGTGGTTCTGCGCGGGGTTGTAGGGGCGCAGCAACCGGGAGGACTCGCGCACGTGATTCGGACCGAAGCGCGCACCGGAACGGTAGGAGACGCCCGAGTCGAACGGCACGCCCACCACGGCGATGTCCGTGTGCTCCACCTGATCCGTGCGGGGCAACCGCGCGAACGTGGCCGGCCCGGCCCACCGCGGTGTCAGGGCGGCGTTGACGGGGCCCACCCGTTGCTCACCCGCTGCATTGGTTTCGACGACGCGTTCCGGTTCCACTGCTGAACTCCTTACCTCCCGGGGATCACCCGGGGACGTGCACCGCGATTCTCGGGGCGTGGTTCCCACGAACACGGCACCCGCGGCGGCGTGAACCGCCACCGCGGTGATACTTTTTGTGACCTGGTGCATAAAACCCTAGTGCCAACCACCCCGCCCACGAGCGCATCCGCTCGCGCGCGCGGACACCCCGAGTTCTGTCGAGGAGACCCCCGTGAACGTCCTGGTCATCGTGCTGTACCTGATCGCCATGGTGGTGATCGGGCTGTGGGCGGCACGCCGCGCCCGCACCGCCACCGATTACCGGGTGGCCGGGCGCCGGCTGGGAACGGGGTTGTACACCTCCACGATGGCCGCCGTGGTCCTGGGCGGCGCCTCCACCGTGGGCGGTGTGGGTCTCGGGTACAAGTACGGGATCTCCGGGATGTGGCTCGTGGTGGCGATCGCCGTGGGCCTGGGGGTCCTGAGTCTGTTCTTCGCCGCGCGCATCCAGTCGCTCAAGGTCTTCACCGTCTCCCAGATGCTGCAGTTGCGCTACGGCGCCAAGGGCGGGGCCACGGCGTCCTCTTTCGTGATGCTCGCGTACACGATCATGATCGCGGTGACCTCCACCGCGGCGTACGCGGCGATCTTCTCCGTCCTGTTCCCGATCTCCCGGCCGTGGGCCATCCTCCTGGGTGGCGCCGTGGTGATCGCATACTCGGTGCTCGGTGGCATGTGGTCCATCACCCTCACGGACCTCATGCAGTTCGTGTTCATGACCGTGGGGATCTTCGCGATCCTCCTGCCGTTCTCGCTGGCCGCCGGGGGTGGGTGGTCCGGGATCCGTGAGCGGCTGGACTCCTCCTTCTTCGACCTGGGCGCCATGGGTCTGCAGGGGATCATCACGCAGTTCGTGATCTACGGATTCGGCATGCTGATCGGCCAGGACATCTGGCAGCGCGTGTTCACCGCCCGCTCCCCCGGGGTCGCCCGCTGGGGCGGGGTGATCTCCGCCGGGTATGTGGCCCTGTACGGCGTGGCTGGCGCCCTGATCGGCACCGCTGCGGCCGCCGTTCTTCCCACCCTCGAGATGCCGGACGAGGCCTTCGCGGCCATGGCCCAGCAGCACGTCCCCGTGGGCCTGGGTGGTGTGGTGCTCGCCGCGGGCGTCGCGGCCATGATGTCCACCGCCTCCGGGGCCACGATCGCCGCGGGCTGCTGTGGCCGCGCGCCACCGCGGCCGGCGCCATGTGGTCCATGGGGGTGGGGGTTGTAGCCACAGTGGCGGGCATGATGGTCTTCGGGGTGCTCGCCAACGCACCCATCTACATGGGGCTGATCGCCTCCGCAGTGGTGTTCGTGGCGGTGTCACTCATGAGCAGGCCCACCCCGTCCGACGTCAGTCAGGAATGGAACCGACGGACTCAGGAGTCCAAGGCATGAGCAACGAGAACACGGTCACCGCCGCCCCCGGGGGGTTCGAGAACCCGGCGGGGGCGGCGTCGTCGCACCCCGAGCGCACCACGGCCCGTGCCGTCCTGGAGACGCTGCGCGGCTACGGGATCGACACGGTCTTCGGCATCCCGGGCACGCACTCGCTCGAGTTCTACCGGCCGCTGCGCGAGCTGGGGATCCGCCCGATCACCACGCGCCACGAACAGGGCGCGTCCTACGGCGCGGACGGTTGGTCCCAGGTGCGCAGGCTGCCCGGCGTGGTCATCACGACCTCCGGACCCGGTCTGCTCAACTCGCTGTCCGGCGCGGCCACCGCGTACGCTGAGTCCCGGCCCATGATCCTGCTCTCCCCGGGGCGGCCCGTGGGACACGACTTCCGGGACATCGGCTCGCTGCACGAGACCAAGAACCCGTCCGCCGCGGTCAATGCGATCGTGGGCGTGTCCCGGCGCGTGACCTCCGCCGCCGAGGCCGTGACCATGATCCACGACGCCATGCGCGACTTCGCACACTCCCGGCCGCGGCCCATCCACATCGAGATCCCCCTGGACATCCTCGAGGCCCCCGCGGACGTCCCCGAGTCCGCGACCGCACCCCGCCCCCTGGGCGAGCCCGCGCCGGCACCGGAGGCCGACGTCGCCGCGGCCGTCGAGGCGCTCGCCGCGAGTGAGCGCCCGGTCATCCTGGCCGGCGGTGGTTCCCTGGCCGCCGGGGAGCACCTGCTCGAGCTGGCCGAACTGCTCGAGGCACCCGTGATCACCACGACCAACGGCAAGGGAGCGATCCCCGAAAAACACCGGCTCTCCCTGGGCGCGGACCTGCGGCTGAGCACGGCCCACGAGTTCCTGCGCTCGCGGGACGCCCTGCTCGTGATCGGCTCCAAGGTGGGCGAGGCCGAGCTGTGGGGCGGCGACATCACCCCGCAGGGGCCCGTGGTGCGCGTGGACATCATGCGCGACCAGATGCTGTGCAACCTCACCCCGGACGTCGAGGTCCCGGGCAACTCCGCCGCGGTGGTCCCCCAGTTGCTCGCGGGTCTGCGGGCGCGGGCCGACGCCGGGGGCCCCGGCGACGTCGCGCCCTCCGCGCGGACGGCACCGGGCCTGCGCGAGGTCTTCGACGCGATGGACGAGGAGGGCCGTACGTGGGCCCCCGAGCTCGCGGCGCTCAACGAGACCATCATGGACGTGGTCCCGGACGACACGATCCTGGCGGGCGACTCGTCCCAGGTGACCTACATGGGATCCACCACGTTCTTCCGCGCACCCGTTCCCCACTCCCTGCTCTACATGGGGACGTACGCGACGCTGGGTTACGGCCTGCCCGCGGCGATCGGCGCCAAGCTGGCCGCACCCGAGCGCCCGGTGGTGTGCCTCGTGGGGGACGGCGCCCTGATGTTCTCCATCCAGGAACTGATGACCGCGGTGGAACTGGGCCTGGACCTGCCCGTGATCTGCGTGGACAACGGCGGCTACGGGGAGATCCGGCAGAACATGGTGGACCGCTCCATCCAGCCGCTCGGTGTGGACCTCGTGCAGCCGGACTGGGTGCGCTTGGCCGAGGGCTTCGGCGCCACCGGCCTCCCCGCGACCATGGACACCCTCGCGGACACGGTGCGCACGGCGCTGGAGACCAAGGGGACGAGTTTGGTGCACCTCAAGATCTGAGTGTGCCCGCCTGGGGCGCGGCCGGGTGAGGCGTGCGGCCGGACGGAGGCGCATGCTTCACCCGCTCGACCGTCACGTTGCCCCTTCCACCTCCCTGGGCATTTCTAGTGGAGCAAATGCACGCAGGGCGGCAGAAATCTGCTTCAACGGAGTAAAAGCAAAGGCGCATCCAGCGCTCGCGCCGCAATCACGTGAGTCATCCGTTGGATCCAGGAGTGGGCACCCACTGGCCGTCGCGAGGCCCGAGATCTCCTAGCTGTACAGCTAGGAGATCGCCATCGTGGACGGCCACTTGGTGGTGGAAGCGCCGTCGCGTGGAGAGCGGCGAGCTCACGGACACCGGCCAGATCCATCGCGTCTACAAGAGCGACTCCCCCTGATTCTCACCACCGCAATCTAAGACCCATGACAGGAAGCACCATGACCCCTCCCACCCACACCACCTCGGCCCCGTCCGACGCCCCCGTGCAACGCCACCTCCGCAGCGCGATCGACGTGGCCGTGCGCAACGCCTCCGAGGACGGCGGCCCGTTCGGCGCCGTCGTCGTGACCGCGGACGGGCGCGAGTTCACGGCGGTCAACCGCGTCACCGCGGACAACGATCCCACCGCCCACGCCGAGGTCTCCGCGATCCGCGCCGCGTGCGCAGCCCTGGGCACGTACGACCTCAGCGGCGCAGTGCTCTACTCGAGCTGCGAACCGTGCCCCATGTGCCTGTCGTCCTCGCTGTGGGCGCGCTTGGACGCCGTGTACTTCGCCGCGGACCGCCACGACGCCGCGGACGGCGGCTTCGACGACGCCGCGTTCTACGACTTCTTCACCGCCACCCGGGCCCAGCGGGACGAACTGCTGCCCGTGCACCACGTGGGCATCGACAACCGCACCGCACCCTTCGACACATGGGCGGCCAACACCTCCCGCACCGCGTACTGACCCGAATCCATCCACTGCATCATCGCTTTCGGAGCACAACACGTGCTCACCATGTACGGCGCGATCGTTGCCGCGCCCTCATCATCGGCCAGGCCGCGGGGCTGGCACCCGAGCGTATCGCGCGGATGATCTCGTCCGGGCGGCGCACGCCCCGCACTCGCCCTTCGCGCAGCCTTCCTTGGCCCTGGTCAGTCCGCGTTCCCGCAGGAAGTCGAGCAGTCGGGTGTGGGGGCTGACGTCGTTGAACCCACATTGCCGACCGTGGATGGTCAATTGGATCTCGATCATGGCACTGAAGTCCTCGTGACAAGCTACCGGTCACGACGTGGAGTGTGGATCCTCAGCTGTTCCGGGAGCTCCCTGGTGTCGCACCAGTGCATTTCTTGGTTGCTCGCCCGGTAGATAGTCCGATGCAGGACCCGCCGTAGGCTTCCCTCAAGGTAAGCCAGATCACATGTCGGTGCAAGGCGCGGGATCCGCCCTCAGTCCTTGTTGAGGAGCTTCCCGATCCCGCTGGCGGCGCACAACACGAACACGGTGCCGGCCAGGATCAGCAGGAAGAACGGGACGGCCGGGGACGACAGGGTGGCCTCCGGGAACCAGGAAGTGCTCACGTACGACGCCCAGGCACACAGGATCAGGACTGCGCCGCTGACGGCGAGGATGATTTCTCCCTTGAATTTCTTCATGGTCCTACCCCTTGAAATAGGGTGCACCGAATGCCCTGACCATCCAGTAGTAATAACTGGCGGTGCCGATGCAGCGTTTGTGTTCGATGTTCGTGCTCACGAAGGTGCGCGTGCACGTGGCGTTCATGGCCCTGCGGAACTGCTCGTCGCATTGGGCGCGGGAGCGGACGGCGTTGCCCTCAGCCGAGTAACACACGTCGTGGGCGTTGCAGTCGGCGTCGAACAACGCGTTCTGGTAGCCGTGGCCGGGCACGGGGTTCGAACAGCTGTTGACCTGGACCGATGCGCTCATGCTCATCGCCGGGGTGGAACTGGGGGACACCCTGGTTCGTGCGGCGTACGCCATGTCCCGGGTCATCTGCGCCTCGCTGATTCCCGCCGCTCTGGCCGCGCTGGCGATCCCGGCGTACTCGGATGCCGAGATCCCCATCGCGTCGGACGTCGCCGTGGACACCGGCTGCGCAGCGACGGAATGCGTCATGAACAGGGCAGGGAAGAGCACGGAAAGGACCGTGATTCCCGCTGTCCTGCGGACCATCCCACCTACGGCATCCATGTCGATTCTTTCGCGTGGGCGATAATGTGGACCCCAGCCTAGGAACCCCATGGTCCACGGACAATGGCCATCCGGCCACTTTCCCGGGGTAGCGCGTGCGGTGCCCGCGAGGACCATACGATGAATCCATGAGCGAGCACGCCGGCGCAGCGCTGCCCGAGCACACCGACATCCTGATCATCGGGGCCGGCCTCAGCGGGATCGGGGCGGCCTGCAAACTCCGCCACGAACATCCCGGCAAGAGCATCACGGTGCTCGAGTCCCGCGGGAACTCCGGTGGCACGTGGGATCTCTTCCGCTACCCGGGGGTCCGCTCCGACTCGGACCTCTACACCTACGGCTACGACTTCCGCCCGTGGACCCGACAGAACCCCATCGCGAAGGGCTCCGCGATCCTGGACTACATCCGCGACACCGCTCGCGCCTCCGGGGTTGACAAGCTCATCCACTACCACCGGCGCGTCACCGCCGCGGATTGGTCCTCCGGGACCAGCCACTGGACCGTGACGGTCGAGCGCACCGCGCCACCCGAACCCCGCGCGGGGGCGGCTCCGAGCGACGTCGGCGGCGGCGCACCCGGGCACTCGGTTGATGGCCCGCAGCCCGACGACGCCGCCCCGTCCGGTCGCCGCCCCCGTAATGACACCGTGTCGGGCAACGCCGAACGCCTCGCAACTTCCGATCGATCCGCGCACGCCACGGTCGACGGCGCCCCGCGGCCCGAACCCATCGGCACCGGCGAGACCCAGCCGATCACCGCCACGTGGGTGTTCGTGGCCACCGGGTACTACGGCTACGACCGTCCCCACATCCCGGACTTCGCGGGGGTCGAGGGGTTCAGGGGCCAGCTCGTGCATCCCCAGTTCTGGCCCGAGGACCTGGATGTCCGGGGCAAGAGAGTCGCCGTGATCGGTAGCGGGGCCACCGCGGTGACCCTGCTGCCCGAGCTCGTCACGCGGGGTGCCGAGACCACGATGGTGCAGCGGACGCCGTCGTACATCCTGCCCCTGCCCTCCCCCGGCGTGGCCGAGAAGGTGCTGTTCATGGCGCTCGGCAGGACACGGGCGGCGCGAGTGCTGCGCCCGCTCATGGCCGCGGGGCAGAGAGCACTGTGGGTGGCGAGTAAGGCCGCGCCGCGCGTGGTGCGGGCGGGGATCGCGGCCGTGAACCGCCGTCGCCTCCCTGCGGACGTCTCCGTGCGGGAGCACTTCACCCCGCCGTACGACCCGTGGGACCAACGGCTGTGCGTGGCGCCCAACGGGGATTTCTTCGCCGCGTTGCACGAACCCAACGCCCATATCGTGACCGCGGGCATCGACCGTTTCGACGCGGACGGCCTCGTCCTGACGGACGGGCGGCGGGTGGCGGCGGACGTCGTCGTGAGCGCCACGGGCTTCGACCTGCTCATGTTCGGCGGCGCGCGCTTGAGCGTGGACGGGCGACCCGTGAACCTCCCCGAGCGGATCGCCTACCGCGGCGCCATGCTGAGCGACGTGCCCAACCTGGCCTTTGCGATTGGGTACACGAACGGGTCGTGGACGCTGAAGATCGGACTCGTGGTGGACTGGCTGTCCCGGTTGATCGCGCACACGGATTCCGTGGGCGCGGCGTCCGTGCGCCCGGTCGCACCCGAGGGTCTGCGCACGCGCCCGTTGCTGGACTTCGACGCCGGCTACGTCCAACGCTCCCTCGACCAGCTGCCCCGCCAGGGGGACACGGCGCCGTGGCGGATGGCCATGAACTACTTCGATGACCGGCGTCAGTTGTTGGCTAAGCCGGTCGTGGATCGATTCCTGCGGTTCGACGACGCCGCCGCTCCCGTTCCCGAGCAGCTGCCCGCCCTGCTCACGGGCCCCGGTGAAAGCGGTGAGGAACGCACGGTGCAGTTGGATGATGACCGCTTCATCTGCGTGCGCCTGGACGGGCCGTCCGACGGGGCGCCGCTCGTGTTGATCACCGGGCTCGCGTTCGACCTGGCCACGTGGCCCGTGTCCTTCGTCCATGCCCTCGCGGATCGCGGGTACCGGGTGATCCGCCTGGACAACCGGGACGTGGGCCGTTCCTTCCGGGTGACCTCCACGTCCCCTTCGGCCCGCCGGTTGCTGCGCGGGCCCCTGCCGGAGGGGCAGTACTCCGTGGAGGACATGTCCGAGGACGTCGCGGACACCCTGCGGGCGCTGGGGGTCGAGCGAGCGGATGTCATGGGGTTCTCACTCGGTGGGATGATCGCCCAGTCGTTGGCGGGCCACCACCCCGAGCTGGTGCGGCGACTCATTTCCCTGTGCTCCACCACGGGCGATCCGTCCGTGGGGACGGCCGCGACCTCCACCGCGGCGTTGCTCATGTTCCCCGGGGCGAAGACCCGGGACATGTACATCCGGGGGCGACTGGTCATGTCCCACCACCTGGCCGGTCCGGGGTTCCCCGTGGACGTGGCGTACGAACGTCAACTCGCCGCAACCCACTGGGACCGCAGCCTGGATCCGCGAGGTGAGGCTGAGGCGATGCGCCGTCAGATCGGGGCGATCCGCTCATCCGGGGACCGCACGGAGGTGCTGTCCCGGATCACCGCCCCCACGCTGGTGATCCACGGGGACAAGGACAAGATCGTGCGCCCGGACGGCGGCCCCGCCACGGCCGAGGTCATCCCCCATGCGCGCTTCGTCCGGATCCCCGGGATGGGCCACCAGGTACACCCCATGGTGGTCCCGCGGTTGTTCGAACTGGTCATCGACCACCTGGGGGACCCGCGGGAGGGGTGAGCCTCTTCCGGCGGGGCTCCCGTGCCGAGGCGTAACTCTCAGGCACTCCGAGGCCATGGCGTAATTTCTGGTCGCTGGAAGCCACTTCACTCCGCCCCAGGTGGCCTCCGCGTGCCCACAATTCGCCGCGTGGCCTCAGCGTGCCTCACAGTGTCCAGCGCTAAAGCCGTGTGGCCTCAGCGAGCCTGGGAAGTGGGCGCTGTCTCGGCCCGCTCGGCCCGCGAGGGGACGCGGCCACTGCGCAGCAGCACCACCGCGGCCACCGCTCCCACTGCGCCCGCCACCGTCAACGGCACCGTGAGCAGTGTGACGATCTCCCACAACGGCGGCACCACGGCACACACGAGTGCCACGACCACGGCGGCATTGGACAACCGGATGGGGCGGGCGCCCCACGGTGCCGTGGATGAGGACTCGAGCCGCCGCAATACCGTGGCCACCACGAGCACCACCGCCCAACACAGGACGGTCAAGGGGATCCGCAGCCACCACCAGGCGGCGGAACCGGGGACGGGGTCGTAGCCCACGGCGAAGAACCACACCGCCATGACCGCCACCACCACGGGCAGGTGCCACAGGTAGATGGTCAACGCACGAGTACCCACCACATACACCACCGCCCGGACCACCCGGGAGTGCATGGCCCGCCGCAACAGCGGGGAGAACACCTCCAGCAGACACGCCTGAGCGAAGCCCAGCAGCACCATGCACACGGTGGGCGGATTGAGGTTGGTGAGCATGTCCGGGGCGTAGGACCCGGAGGCCACGCACACCCCGGACACGGCGTAGCATCCCGCGGCAAGCGCCACGAGCACCGGTCGACGCCGCGCCCCGAACCACCCGTCCGCCCGGAAGAAGCCGAACTGCTGGATGAGCGGCCACACGAACACCATGTTGAGCAGCCCCCACCACTGCCAGCCGGTGGTCAGGCGCAGCAGGTCCACGGCCACCGCGCACGAGAACAGGAACCAGCACCACACCCACCCCATGCGTTCGTGCAGGTCCACGAACAGCGGTGCCAATCCCTGGCAGACGAGGTAGGCCGCCAGGAACCACAACGCCATCCCCACACCGGACAGCGCGAACGTCACGAGTTCGATCCCGGCTCCCGCCACCACCGCGATCCCCGCACCGAGGGCGAGCACACACCACAGCACCGCCGCGGGTTGGATCAGCCGCAGCGTGCGTTCCCGCACGTACTCGCCCCGCGCCATTCCCCGGGCCCGACGACGCCGCCACGCCCCCGCCGTGGCCGTCCCACCCACCACGAAGAACAGGGGCATGATCTGCAGGAGCCACGTGGCCCACCAGTACCAGGGCTGCTGAGTCGGGACCAGGACAGAGCGGATCTCCCCGGTGGCGGGATCCGCCGTGAGGGTGACCATGAGGATGTGACTGCACACCACGGTGATCACGCACCCCACGCGGGCGACGTCCACGGCGGGGTCGCGTTCGACGTCCCCCGCGGGGACGGAAACGGCAGTGGGCCGCCCGAGGGCGCGGACGTCGTCGTTCATGGCACACACTGTAGGGCGCGCGAACACGGAACCCCGGGCGGGCGCGCACATGTGGATCATCCGCGCCGCCGCGGCACCCGGATGGGACGCACCTGGCGCCTCACGAGACGCGCGCTCGTGGAGCGGACGCCGCACCCCGCAGCACGCACCCCGCACCACGTAGCAGGCGCCCCGCAGACCACATCCCGCAACCCGGGGGTGCGGAAAACCCCACCCCGACTCGGTGGCCAGCTCTGGCGCTGGATCCACGGGGGTGTCCGTAGCGTGGAGGCCATGAGCACCACAGCCTCGAACCCCACGCCACCGTGGGACGCCACAGAGCCCATCTCCTCGGACACCGAACGCACCCGGCCGATGCCCTCGGCCGGTTCCTCACCCGCAGATGCTGAGACCACCCGGACCCTGCCGCCTCCCGGGCACCCGGAACCCCCGCGGGCCGCCTCCGTGGCACGCCCGGCACCGGAAGGGCCGCACATCGCTCCCCGCGAGTGGCGGACCTTCTCCCTCAAGACCCTGTTCTTCGGGACCCTGGACCTCGTGGTGGACTCGGTGCTCAACACCGTGCTGCTCGTCGTGATCCTCACGTTCCTCGCGGTGGGAGCCGCAACCGTTCCGGCGCTGGGCCTGGGCGTGCTGATCCTCGCCGCGACCGTGTACGTGATGATGGGGGCGGTGTGGCTGGAACGCAGGCGTTCGGCGTCGTCGTTCGGCCTGGACATCCGGGACCCCCAGCGCCGCCGCAGCCCGCATACCGACTGGGTGCGGGTCCCGCACCAGTGGTGGCTGGACGCGAGCGACGGGTCCCTGTGGCTCGGCATGCTCCACGTGGCGCTCACGTGCGCGCTGGGCTGGCTCATGCTGTTGCCCTTCGTGGTGGGTAGCGCGGCCCTCGTGCTGACCTTCGCGCCGTGGTTCGCCTCCGAGTCCTCGGTGCTGTGGCCCGCGCTGCAGAGCACCCCGCGCTGGACGCTCCCGATGCTGGGTGTCGCGGGCGTGCTGCTGAGCATCACGCTCGCGGTGCTGCTCACCTTGGCTCACCGCGGTCTGTCCGCTGGGCTGTTGCGGCTGAGCGAGGCCGCGCGACTGCGCCGTGAAGCGGACGAGCTGCAGCGCCTCGCCGAGTACGAGACCGCCGCCAAGGAGTCCGCGGTACGCGGTGCGGAGACCGAGCGCTCGCGCATCGAACGCGATCTGCACGACGGCGTCCAGCCCCAGTTGGTCTCGGTCGCCATGAACCTCTCGATGGCCGGTTCACGCATCGACACGGATCCCGCCGCGGCCAAGGAGCTCGTGGCGGAGGCGCACGGCACCACCAAGGCCGCGATCACCGAGCTGCGCCGGCTCGCCCGCGGGTTCCACCCCGCCGTGCTGGAGGATCGGGGGCTCGACGCCGCTCTGTCCGCCGTCGCCGCCCAGGCACCCTTCCCCGTGGACGTCTCCGTGAACGTCCCCCGGTTGCAGCCGCGCACGGAGGCGGCCATCTACTTCGCGGTCTCCGAGAGCCTCAGCAACGCGATCAAGTACTCGGGGGCGCGCTCTGCGGACGTCGCAGTGTCCATCCAGGACGGCGCCGCACCGGGCGCGAACATCGTGGTCGCCGGTGTGCGCGACTTCGGCCGCGGCGGCGCCCGTGTGGTCCCCGGGGGCGGGCTCTCCGGGATCCAGGACCGGATCCGCTCGGCCGGGGGCAGGTTCTTCGTGAACTCGCCCGCAGGCGGGCCCACCGAGGTCATCGTGGAGCTGCCCCTCACGGGTGTTCCTCCGACGACGACGACGCACAGCGCCCCGCGCGCATCCGGCACCGCCTACACCCCTCACCCCGGCCACGTCGGCGAGGTCCACGCCGCGCCCGGAACCGGTCCGACCGCGCACGGTGCGGCGGGGGCGGGAACGGGCGGAGCGGCGTCGTCGTCCGCCGGGCAGCACGGACGGGGGAACTGAGATGCGCATCGTGATCGCCGAGGACGCCGTGCTGCTGCGCGCCGGACTGGTCCGCCTGCTCACGGACGCGGGGCACGAGATCGTCGCCGAGACGGATACCGCCGAGGGACTCGTGCGGGCCGTGGAGGAACACCGGCCGGACTTCGCGCTCGTGGACGTACGACTGCCACCCACCTTCACCGACGAGGGGATCCGCGCCGCGGTGCTGATCCGCTCGAGCCACCCCGGCGTGGCCGTGCTGGTGCTGTCCCAGTACGTGGAGGAGCGCTACGCGTCCGAGCTCATCGCGTCCCGCCGGGAGGGGCTGGGCTACCTGCTCAAGGACCGCGTAGCGGACGTGGACCAGTTCCTGGAATCCGTGCAGACCGTGGGCTCGGGCGGGACCGTGCTGGACCCGGAGGTGCTCACCCAGATCCTGGTGCGCTCGCGGCGCCGGGAGGACATGGAACTGCTGTCACCGCGCGAACGTGAGGTCCTGTCGCTCATGGCGCAGGGGCTGTCCAACGCATCCATTGCCACGAACCTCTACCTCACCGAATCGGCCGTGGAGAAACACATCGGCTCGATCTTCGCCAAGTTGGGCGTCACCTCCGAGACCGGCAACCGCAGGGTTCTGGCCGTTCTCAAGTACCTGGGCTACTCGGACCACTCTCTTTAGGACATCTCATGAGCAATCAGAATCCCTCGCATCCCACGCCCGATCCTCACAACGCAGCCGGCCCCCGTCATGGGTCCGATCCCCGTCATGGGTCCGACCCGCGGAATGGTGCCGACCCCCGGGACCTGCCTGATCCTCGGAACGACCGTCCCGTGGGGCGCGGTGAGCGCCGCGCCTGGAACACCGCGACCGCCGTGGTGGGCGGTGTGGGTGCCCTCGCCCTGCTGCTCGGCGGGGCCGGAACCGCCACCGCGGTGGCCATGACGCAGGAGCGGGACGGTTCGTGGACGGCGTCGTCGGACGTGGAACGGATCCGGATCGACACCCCCTCGGGCATGGTCAGCGTGAACACGAGCCCCACCGTTGATCGTGTCCAAGTGCAGTGGCACGAATCCGGATGGTCCTTGTCCGAGCGCGGCGTCATCCCATCCGTTCGCGACGGCGTGCTGCAGCTGGATATGCCCGACCGGCCCTCTCAATGGGGTTCAGGCGTGCAAAGCGTCAGTATCACCGTTCCTCAGGACGGCCCGCACACCTCGCTCGACCTCAAGAGCGGCACGGGAGCGGTGCACGTGAACGGCACGTATCGGGACGTGCGGGCGAGGACCGATCTGGGGTCCATCAGCGCCACGGACGTGGAGGCCGCTGTGTTCGACGCCCACGCCACCACGGGTCAGGTGCTCCTGGACGGGGTCAGCGTGAAAAACCGGTTGGACGCGCACACCAACCAGGGCGGGGCGCTCGTGAACGTGCGGGGCCCGGCTCCTCAGCGCACCTCGGTCACCGCGACCAGCGGGGTTTACGGGATCTCGATGCCCGCCGCCGACTACTGGTACCCGCAGGACAGCCAGCGCGACGTCGCGGACCCGCGGCACCCCGTGACCACGACGCCGGGGTCCAACGAACGGCCGGGTGGGGCTCGTTCCCCGGGTGCGCCCACCTCTCCGGACCCTACGGGCGACGACGCCGCGCGGCCGTCCGAGGTCAGCGCGGACACGGTGTGCGCCGCAGCCCCCGAGGGCCAGCCGTGCTTGTTCGTGTCGGGTACACCGGTGGGCGTCAATGACTACTCCTACATGCGGGAGTGGAGCCAGGGGTGGGACGAAGTGGCCCGCGAGTACGGGGAGGCGCCTCGGTCTTCCGAGCGGGCGACGGAGTCGAAGCAGTCCATTGACCGTGCAACGGATGCGGCCACGTCATCCCCCACGGGATCCGCCACACCGTCCCCCGCCGACGGGAACTGAGACTCCCACTCCCGGGCGTACGGGTCCGGGAGCGGGTGCCCCGCGTCACCGCTGACCAGGTGGGCGCGGGGTTTTTCATGGGCGTTTCCACGCGCCGGCGCGGTAGTAGTTGGTTACGTCCTACTGGGTGAAGGCGGCCGCCCAGGCTGCCGAGCTGCACGAGGCTCTGGCCAAGGCACAGGACGATCATGTGCCCTACGTGACGCTTGAGGGGGCACGTTGATTCCCACCGATCGGGTCGCCGAATGGACGGAGGCCGGTAATCACGCCTGGTACTCGGGCAAGCACAAGAGATTCGGCAATAGTGTCCCAGTCATCGCCGACCCCACCGGCTTCCCGCTGTGGACCTCCCCGGTAGAACCCGGCTCCACCCACGACATCACAGTGAAGCGCCCTGGGTTTGTCGGAGACTCCTGACCTTGGAAACGAGGATGGGGTTGTGTCGAAGGAACTGGCGAGAGGGAAGCCGACGACGCGTCGCTACTCGGTCGAGGAGAAGGCCGCTGCGGTGCGGATGGTGAGGTCGCTGCGCGCGGAGCTCGGTGTCACGTCGGGAGCCGTGCAGCGCGTGGCGACGCAGCTCGGTTACGGGGTCGAGTCGGTGCGGATGTGGGTCAAGCAAGTCGACATCGATGACGGCGTCACCCCGGGCGTGAGTAGCGCTGAGGCGCAGCGGGTGCGTGAGCTCGAACAAGAGAACCGGGAGTTGCGGCGGGCGAACGAGGTGCTCAAACGGGCCGCCTCTTTCTTCGGGGCGGAGCTCGACCGCCACTACCGGAAATAGTCGCGTTCATCGACGCGAACAAGGACGATGTCGTGGACGCTCGCCGGTTCGGAGTCGAGCTCATCTGCAGACTGCTGCAGGTGGCCCCGAGCAGCTACTACGCCGCTAAGACCCGTGCGCCCTCGGCACGTGTCGTGCGGGACAAGGAGTTGATCCCACTGCTGGTTGAGCTCTGGGAGAGCAACTACCGGGTCTATGGGTCCGTAAGCTCTGGAAAGCCGCCCGACGCGCCGGGATCATGATCGGTCGAGATCAGACCGCCAGGCTGATGCGCGCCGCCGGGATCGAGGGCGCCAGACGGTCGAAGCGAGTGAAGACGACGCGGCCGGATCCGGCGTCGGCGCGGCACCCGGACCTCGTGAAGCGGGAGTTCACCGCGACGGCACCGAACCGGCTGTGGGTGACCAATCTGACGTTCGTGCCGACGTGGGCAGGTGTCGCGTATGTGTGCTTCATCATTGACACGTTCTCCCGCACGATCGTGGGGTGGCGGGTCGCGTCGCACATGCGCACCGAGATGGGTCTCGACGCGATCGAGATGGCCCGCTGGTCCAGAGGCCACCATCACGCCGACCTGCCGTGTCACAACGACGCCGGGTCTCAATTCACCTCCATCCGCTACGGCGAACGCCTCGCGGAGATCAGCGCGACCCCCTCAATCGGGACCGTGGGCGATTCGTATGACAACGCCCTTGCCTAGACGGTGAACGGCTACTACAAGGCCAAACTCGTCCGCGGGCCCGCCCGCACAGGGCCGTGGAAGACGGTCAAGGACATCGAACTCGCGACGCTCGGCTGGGTGCACTGGCACAACACGCAGCGCCTCCACAGCTACCTCGGTGACGTCCCGCCCGCCGAGTTCGAGGACGCGTTCTATGCTGTCCCCCACGACCGCAATCTGCTGGTCAGAATCACATAGCGCGAGTCTCCATCAGACCCAGGGCGCGTCAAAGCACGACCGGGCGGCGGTGCGCATGGCCTCGGTCCGCGACGTCGCCCCATTCACCGCAAAACAAGCCCAGGCCAAGGCAGCTCGCTTCGGGGTAAAGACACGGGGGGTGATGATCGGGAAGATGGTCCGCGGCGGCTACACCCTCTACGCTTCCTGGGAGGACACCCTGGTGCACATCTGGGGTACACGCACCGGCAAGACCACCACCCAAGCCGCCCCGTCCATCATCGAAGCCCCCGGCCCGGTGATCGCCACCTCCAACAAACGCGACCTCTCTGATCTGACCCGTGACATCCGCGCCGGCGAGGGGGATGTGCGGGTTTTCGATCCCCAGGGTGTGGCCGGGGAGCAGCCCACGTGGTGGTGGAACCCGCTGGCCTACGTCATCGACAGTGAACGGGCCGCGGAGCTGGCCAACAACTTCTCCGCAGGGTCGCGTCCGGCCGGGGCGAAGATGGGCGACGCCCACTTCGATTCGGCCAGCAAGGATCTGCTGGCCGGACTGCTGCTGGCCGCCGCTGTGGGTAGGGAGCCTATTGAGCGGGTGCACTACTGGTTAACCCGCTCCACCGATGACACCCCCGCCAAGCTGCTCGACGAGCACGGGTGGACCAAGGAAGCCGATTCGGTGGCCAGTACCATCCGCCAGCCCGAGAAGTACCGCGGCAGCGTCTACTCCACCGCCCTGCAGATGGCCGTATGCCTGAAGAACGAGAAGATCGCCGCCTGGGTCAACCCGCAGGGCCCGGATGACGACCGCCTGCAGTTCGACCCGCAGGCGTTCGTGACCGGCAAGCACACCCTCTACGCTCTGTCCAAGGAAGGTGTCGGCACCGCCGGGCCGCTGGTGACCGCCCTGACGGTGGCCACCGTCACGGCCGCCGAGGAACACGCCATCGCCCAGCGCGGGGGGCCGACTGGGAACCCCGATGGTCTGTGTGCTGGATGAGGCGGCCAACGTGTGCCGGTGGGCGAACCTGCCCGACCTCTACAGCCACTACGGCTCCCGCGGGATCGTGGTCTCCACGTTCTTGCAGTCCTGGTCCCAAGGTGTGGATGTGGGGGGCGAGTCCGGGATGCGCAAGCTGTTCTCCACCGCCAACGTCGTCACCTACGGCGGCAACGTCAAGGAAGAGGGCTTCCTGAAGATGCTGTCGGAGCTGATCGGAAAGCACCCCTACACTTCCGTGTCCTCCTCGAGGCAGAAGGACAGTGGGTCCACCTCCTGTCAGGACGACACCGACGAGATCCTGTCCGTGGCCGATCTGGCCGCGCTGCCCAAGGGGCGGGCCGTGATGCTCGGCTCCGAGGCCCAGGCCGTGCTGGTCAGCGCCCGCCCCTACGCCGACGCGGCAGCGGCTTCCGAAGCTGCACACAACGCACCCACCGAGATCCCCGCTACAGATCAGTCCGCGCCCGAACCGCACGCCGCCGAGCCGGGCCCGGTTGAGCCCACGGGGAATCGATGGGCGGCCCTGGTGAAGAAGTAAGGCCATGGACATCGGTAACCGCCGAACCAGCAGCCACGACGACATCGACGACGAACCCCTCGAGGAAGCCGAACTGGGGGAGCGGGAGCTTGTCTACGCGAACGTGGCCGAGTTCGTCACCGAGCACCTGGCCTACCAGAACCGGCGTGACATCGACTTGGCTGGCCGGGCTACCACCTTCATCTGGTGCGCCCAGTGGTGGCGACACGCAGAAGCCGTCAGCCGCCTCACCGGCCTCTGGCGCGCCTGGGAGAGCCTGCGCACCGACCCCACCACCGGGCTGGCCATGTGGTGGCGCGACTACGCCGACCCCACCATGCAGGTACTCTTCGACGAAAGGGCGCCTTTCCACGGCGGCACCCCCCGGACACACAGCCCCAAGGGGATACCGCTTCCGCTGGATCCTCCACCAGTTGGACTGTTCCCTTGATTCAAACAACACGGTCCTACTGTCATGCCCCCGCCGCGGTGGGCCCGCGTGATCGTCGTGAGGGCTCGTTAGGCTTTCCAGCATGACCATTCCCCAGCAGAACTGGATCGATGAACCCATCCATTGCAAGGACAAGGACACCCTTCAGCGCGGACATCTGGCCGAGCAAGCCGCCCTTTTGGTAGCCAGTACCCACCCCTGGGAAGCCAGTGTGGTGTTCGGGCTGACCGGGCCGTGGGGTAGCGGGAAAACATCAATGGTGGAACTCATCATTGAAGAGCTCAAAGAGCGGTCTCCTGAGTGGCGGGTTGCTCGTTTCACCCCATGGGCTACAAGTGACGCGACCTCTCTGATGTCAGAGTTTTTCGCAGCTCTCGCGGCCGCGCTGCCAAAAGATCGAGGAGACAGCGTTCGCAGGGTGCTGGGGGCATGCGCTACGGTCGCCACCCCATGGCTCAACCTGGTTCCAGTCGTCGGGCCAGCCCTCCAAGAAAGCGTCAGGCTCCTCGCCGATGCGGCCAACCAACAGAAGCCCTGGGACGAGGCGTTCGCGGAGGCTTCCGCCTTGCTGAGAGAGCTCAATACTCCTGTGCTTGTTGTCGCTGATGACATCGACCGCCTCCAGTCCGATGAGCTCGTGGCTCTTCTCAAAGTTGTTCGCCTTCTTGGCCGCTTTCCCGGGGTGCACTATTTGCTGGCCTACGACGAGCAAACGCTGACAGAAAACCTCCAGGACGCCAGCGTCGGCGTAGCTGACGCGGACCGGGCCCGCTTGTTCATGGAGAAGATCGTTCAATATCCCCTGACCGTTCCCCCATTGCTGACTCATCAAATGCACTGGCGTCTGGAGGAGGGACTCAACGCCCTGTTTGAAGATTTGGGGCGTTCGTGGGATGAGAACGATGATCGAATCAGCGATGTGCTGCAATCCTTCGAGTCCCAACTCAACACTCCTCGGTCGATTTATCGGCTCCTGGCTCAGCTTCGGCACTATTTGCCCTTGCAAAAACAGAAAGAGGTCAATGATGTGGACCTCATCCTCTTGACGTTCCTGCACCTGCAGTTTCCTGATTTGTACAGTGCGTTGCCCCGTTGGAAGACCGTCCTCACAGGAGCCCAGCAAGAACTGGACAGGTTTGCGAGACGGCGAGGGGACATCCAGCCGGAATGGGATGAGCTGCTAGGTTTTGTCCGTGAGGGAGATAGCCGTCAGGACGCCCGTAAGGTCTTGGAAACGCTTTTCCCTGTCTTGAATCCACATTCTATGGGAAACCGCTCGGCTCCTAGGGTCTGTGCACCCGATTACTTCAATCGATATTTCGCTCATACCATCCCCCAAGCCGACATCGCCGACACCGAAATCCTCTCTGCCCTCGACCAAGCAAGCGCACCGGAGTCAGATGGGCAACTCTTGGTCGCGTTGCTCACTGAGAACTCTTACCCCGGACGCATCGACCTGGTCCTTAAAAAGCTCCGAACCCTTTATGCGCCAGAGTCTTCGGGCCATGGCGCACCCACGGTCACTGTGGATTTGATTCGCGTAGTCGCCGGCCAACTCGGCACTCTGGAACACACCTCGCGGATGCTCAGCAGCCCCCGAGACCAAGGTCGCTACTTGCTCACTGATCTTCTGGAACGCCTTCCACCTACCAGCCCTGAGAAACTTGAAGAGGCTTTAGCCGCCTGTCCTGACTGGGTAGAGCGGGCGCAGATCCTCCGCCTCGCCCTGAGTAGCAAGCGCGCCCCTGCTTCACCGCAGGCTTTTGAGGCCTTAACTGCCGCCGCCACATCCCTCAGTGAAGAAATAAGCAGAACGCTACTAAAGCATCTAAGTCAACGCGATAAAGCCGAACTTAGCTCCTCGCCCTTCACGGGATTTATGTTCATCCGAATGTTCGGGAAATCTAGTGATCTGCGAGAAAGGATTTTGACCCGCATCAATCAAGGATTGTTTACCGCCGAGGACCTGGCCGCCCGCTTCGTGACAATTCAGCACCTCATCGGTCCCCGAGAACCTGTCCCACAAATTGGCGACTTTGACCAAGACCTTTTCGCCGCATACGCACCACCGCGAGACATGCTCTACTCCCGCTCTATGGAAGCTGTAGAGATGTCAAACGCTTCATGGGCCAATCGTCGCACCTACACCCGCGGCCGAGCCCAACCACCCACTACACCGCCACCGACGAATGGAAGTACCCCGTCATCCGGTGATATTTAAACAGACTGTCTCGTGTGGCATTCACAGACGAAGTCCAGAGGTGTATATGTGCATCCGCTGGTCGGTCCGGAAATGCTAGAGAAGGAGGTCGTCGTCGCTGCGTTTACATAATCATTACTACCTGACAACAAACAGCACGAGTAGAAGTAGATGCGAGAACTCGTCCCACCCCACCTACGAGCGTTTGTTCAAGCCATGACAGGGCGCGCGGCGGACCGGCGGGGTCGTGAGCTCGTGACGTCAGCGTCGTCCAAGCAGGCCAGCACGGAGAACTCCCGTTTAAGGAGAGATTCGCGCGTATAGCTGAGGTATGGGATGGTGCCTGGACGCGCACCGGAGCTGTTTGTCAACAGAGGCATCACATGGGTTGTGGACTGGGACTCGGCACTGAAGATGCTCGCACGGCCGCCCCAGTGAGTGGTCTGCCACCGCGGCAGGAAGTTACTCGTCCTGCCTCAACACGTCTCGTTACCGGTCAACCCACCGGAATTCTCGCAGCTGGTGAAACTCCCGTCTGACCGATTTCATTGCGGTTCCGCGGCGTACAGCGGCCGGTAGGACTGGGCTGGGCGCCGAATCGCTTACCGATCGTCCGGCCACTTCGGCCATGCTACTTTCTCTCTAAGGATGGCCTCGGGAAACTCGTGCACGTGAACGTGGCCAAAGTTGTCACCGAGCACCTGGCCTACCAGTACCGATGCGACATCGACCTCGCTGGCCGCTCCACCACCTTTATCTCATGCACCCAATAGTGGTGCCACGAAGAAGCCGTCAGTCACCCCATCGGCCTCTGGCGCGGCGGGGAGAACTTTACGCACCAGCCCCACCACCGGGCTGGCCGTGTGGTGGCGCGACTAGGCCGCTCTCACCGCGCGCTCACTCCTCAACGTAAACAGACCCGTCTGCGGTTACGCTCCCAGGGCACACGCACCCAAGGGGATATCGCTTCCGCTGGATCCTCCACCAGGCGGACTTTTCGACTGACCCGCTCGCGCAACAATGGCGCCCATTCTAATGAGGAATGGGCGCCATCCTAGTTACTTTCAGAAGTCGCTGTGGCAACAAGTAAAAGCGGCCGAGGAATTTTTCTCAGATTATATATTATAGAATGACACACAGTAGCAGGATTAAATTAATTGCAGACGGAAGCCACACTTATTTTCCAAAAATTATTGAAGGGTAGGATTCGCCCAAACAACAACACCTTCGTAATCGTCGAGCGGTTCAGCAGACCCCACCGACTCCACAAAAAGCTTAATCCTGCTTACGTCACTTACTGGAACAGAAAATTCCACTGGGTCCGTCGGGGTGGCGATGCCTTCTTTCAAAGTCCTCCCTGTAATCGCATCAAGCACTAGAAATCTGGCCTTAAATTTCACAGTTTCAGCGTTCTCTTCGATTCCTGCTACCGCAGTAAACTGCGACCTATCATCACCAACAGGGAACTCCAAGAAACCAGTGATGCGATCACTTGATCTAAATTTACACGAAAGGCCTAACCTATATTCCTTACTATCTACGACAGGCGAAATTTCTACCCAGCCGTACCCTCCGTAATTCTCCCTTTTGCATTCCTGCTCTTGCTTTGCAGCATTTAAATCAAGTAAAATCCCTCCCGACTCTGCTGTCGGCCCCAAGGAAGGGGACACTGACGAATCCGGTGGAAGGGAAGTAGGGGTTCCTGTAGGTTGCTTTGGATCGACAGATTCACTGCTCACTGGATCACTGCCGCCACCACCCTCGTCGCCTGAATTTGTCAAGATAGCAACCGCGCCTGCGATAACAGCAGCAAAAATCAAACCGAAAAACCCAATCCAAGCCGCCGTAATATGGGTATCTCGAGGCGGTTTATTTTTGTTTTTCACCAAAACTCCTCTATTCGGAGATATCCGCCAGTGCGGAACCGTAAATTGCATCTTCCTGCTTGGCTGTCGTCACACCCTAGGACCCTCTCATTGACGAATCGGATGAGAAATCCTTTGAAGGTATGGCATCGAACGTTTTTGCCACATTGACCCATTTGCCGCCGATCCCTACAGCTTCCGGCTGGACCTTCCAGCATGCAGGCACCGCTGCCAGCACTGCACTGGCGGTGGGAGTGAGCTTGTGGGTGAAAGACGAAGCGGTCTTGTCGCGGGATCTCCTAAGAATAGACAGGCGCACACCCTCGACCGCATCTACCATGCCCGTTGCGACCAGTACGTCTGTCACGCTCGCCTCCAAGTACCCGTGAATAACTCGACTTCAGTGGTTGTCGCTGATTGGCCGCGCTTTGCAGGGTTGCATTACCAGCAATAGGACCACCCGTACGTGAATACGGATTTTAGCCCGTGCGCCTCTGGCGTATGAGCAACCTGTAGGTGTGGCGTCAGCCATATAGCACAGAAAGGAGCCCTCTCTGCTGCCTTTTTCGAGCGATGGACGGTGATTTCATCCGAGGTCAAGCTCGCGCTCCCTACTGGCGCCTCGGCTGGTTTTACTGCGCGCCTGCGGGCCACGCTTGGTGGACCGCACTGCATCAACAGGGGGCGTGCCCTGATCTCGTTCAGCCGCCAGACGGGCTTGGACGCCGTCACGGCCTGCCTCGGTGCCACCAAGGGTGGCCACGAGGCTGTCTGCCAGGCGGGGTCGGCGGTCTCCGGAGTCCCAGAGCTCCTCGGCATCGGCGGTCGCGAGGCGAGTGTCCATGTCGTTCTGCCGGTCGCCTTGCGCGACCACGGCTGCGTGGAGGCCGGCCTCATCGTGGTCGCGCTGCGCGTCGACAGCCTGGCGGGCGGCCAGCTCCTGTTCGGAGGAGTTGATACGCTGCTGTTCCGCGGTGTGGGTGTGGTCGGTCAGGTAGTCCTCTACGTTCAGTCCGTAGCGGTCTTTCACCTCCGACTCGATGCGCCCCCGGGCAGCCTGCGCGACCTCGTCGTGGTGCTCCCACTGTCGAGCCAGCCCGTAGTGGCCGGCGATGTTTTCAACCTTCGCGGACTCCCAGAACCGGTCCTGGTCCACCGGCGCGAGCTCGGTACGCATTACGGCGCGTTCGGCCTCAAAGCGCTCATCGAGCTCGCGCCGCCGGTGCTGCTGCTCCATGACACGTTGGCGGAGTCGCTCGGCGCGTTGGCGGGCCATCATCTCGCCCCAGCGCCCGGCCACGGCCATCGCTGCCTGGGGGTCCCGGGAGAGCAGGTCGTTCACGCCATCGGGTTGTGTGCTCATCGCTACAGCTCCATTCTGTGCCCGTCTCGGGCGTGCTCCATGTAGGGGCGCATCGTGGCGGTGGGGCACTGGGTTTCCCGCAGCGCCCCACTCTCACGGGTGGGGCCGGCGTGGGAGGTCGAGTGCGCCGGTTTGGAGGTCCCCACCTCCGGCAGGGGCTCGGCCACCGCGGACAGGTGGTGTTCGAAGGCCTCGTTGAGCAGCTGGGTCTCACGCAGGTCCTTGTTGACCTGCTGCATCTCGTAGAACGCCTGGGTCATTCGCAGCATCTGGTTCATGATCAAGGCTTGGGCTATCGGGGACGGGGCTTTCGTGGCCGCCAAAAGGAACGCGGTGGTGCCGCTGATGCGCAACGGCGCGTGAAGCGGGGTCGTGATCTTCACCCCGGCTTGGTGTGCGGAGCTGGCGAGCACTCGGGCGGTGCGACCCAGTGGGCCTTGTCCGTCCTCGGTCGCATGGGACCAGGCCGCGTAGACACCGGAGGCTTCACGCGCCGCGTGGGCCCAGGTCTGCTGGTCCTCCGGAGCGATGCTCACCAGCCGCCGGCGCACCTCCTTCAGCTCCCTGGCCAGCCGCCGGGCGGTCTCCTCGTCCAGCACCGCGCCGGGGGCGTCGGGGTGCACGATGCGACGGTGCCGCTTAGCCGCCATCCACTCCTCCGATGCCTCCTGCGCCGAGCCCGGGGTGTCCGGCCAGCGGGTGCGCAGGGACGGCAGCGTGAGGTCCTGGGCGAGCTTGCCGCCACCAAACCACAGCGGCCGCATTCCCTTCGGTGGGCGCTCGGCCACGGAGTACCCGGTGACCACCGAGTCGGTGCCGGCAGCGAAGCGCGGGTGCACGAGTATGTTGGCCCGGCGCATCTGACGTACGAACTGCGCCTCCGATTCGGCGGCCACCGCGCACGCGCGCACGGTGCGCTCCAGCTTGAATCGAGTCGGTTCCCGGGTGCTGTCCCGCCGCACCTCCCCCTGCTGCAGCCACCGTTCGGAGTGACTACCGAGCTGGATGAGGTCGAAGTCCTTCTCGATGCCCCGGGCGACCTTCAGCGCCCGGGAGAAGTCACTGTTGTCGGCCCACTTCGTGCCGTCACCGCGGATAGTGGAGGCCATGATGTGGATGTGGTCGTTGCCCTTGGTGGAGCGCCCGTGATGCACCGCGACCCACTGGCATGGGGCCTTGACGCCCGCGTCGGTGAAATCCATCTCGTCCATGAACTTCTGCGCGATATCGGCCCACTCCTGGTCGCTGACTTCACGGTCCTGGTACGGGATCGACAGAGAGCAGTGCCAGATGTGCTTGGTCTCGGCGTCCACACCGAACGCTCGGCGGTTCAGGTCGACTTCGCGGGCGATGGACACCGCGGCTTCCTCAGACAGCTGCGCGTCGTCGTACCACGCCATGATCAGCGGGGAGGCGCCCACCAGGTGCGGGTCGGTGTGTTCGTTGGCCCGGCCCGGACCCACGAGATACTTCATCAGCCCGACCGGCTTGTTGCCCTTGGTGATGTTCGGGATCACGGGATCAACTCCTCGATCTTCGCCAGGACTTCTTTCCCGAACTGGCGGGCCTCCCGCAACGTCTCCGCTGTCTCGGGCGGAACCTCGCCGGTGCTGTTGGCGTGCCAGGCGATCTGGTTGACGTTGTTGGCGATCGTCGCCATTTGGTGCCGCATCTGGATCAGCTCGGCCAGCTGGTTTCGCCGCAGCTGCACCGCCACCGGGTCCGCCGACCCGAACAGCGCCTGGACCATCAGCGCAGAGGGCGAAGCCCGGTCTGTTGCTCCAGCACCATCAGCTGAGCACGCTCGGCCTCGGACATGGACACCCGGACGTACTGGGTCTTGCTCTCGATTCGCTTGCGATGGGACTTCCACACCCGACGCGGATTCTCCTGCTCCACCACAGCACCTCCTCTCCTTGCCAGCCCAGCGCAGCGCCCCCACTCCGGTGGGCCCCACACGACCAGTGTGCCACCGCAAAGACCCGCGGGCCAGCGGTGCACCCGTTTTATGGCACGTAAAACATAGCTTTGCTGCTGCGGACGGACGGTGTAGGAACTTCCATCCTGTGGCGAGGAGCCCGTTCCTCATCTCACCGGCACACCCACGGCAAGAACCTCATGCCCCACAACAACTAGCGACTTCCCCCCGCCCGCATTAGAGCCCTGGTCGCGCCCTGGCTTTATCTGGAGGAACAGCCACTTGCGCATGCGGATGCATGTTTGGCGTAGGGCCACCTCTGCCGATGGGCATGGACTAGCCGCTAATGTGATCCGATAAGAGTCCTTGTGGTCTAGTGCAAGGGCCCACTTCCCACCACGAGACGTCGTCTGCGAGGAGGCTGCTCGAATGGCCGGCCATAATGCCGCAGCCTCCGCGGCCGGGTATCTATATCAAACGAACTGGGCGCTCGTGGAGCTGTTGCGCAAGGGACGGACTCGGCCGGACCAGGCGATCACCCTTGAACTTCACGACGATGTCGCTTGGACCACTGAGAATGACTCTGAGGATGCCCTGGAGCTTCTTCAGGTCAAGCTACACACCACGGCCAAAGCCGCTGGCTTGGGCGACATGGGAGTCGACATCTGGAAGACCCTCAAGGTGTGGATGGACCGCCCCGACGCGACCGACCCCCACGGCCCCGACCTAGCACTCGTTACCACGTCTATTGCTAATCCCGGCACGGCCGCCTTTGCCCTTCGGCCAAGCTGCACCGCTGACGGAGAGACACGTGACGTCACTCTTGCGATTGAACTACTTGTCAAGGCCGCCAGTGAGTCCACCAGTGCTGGAACTCAAGCTGCCCGCATGGCCTTCCTCGCACTAGGCGAGGCCGGGCGAAGTCACCTAATCAACCGAGTTCGTGTGCTTGATGGCCAAATTTCACCTGAGGCCATCGACGCTTCATTGCGCGAAGAGCTGGCCTATGGGTTACCTGCTGGCCAAGAAGGCGAGGACCGCTTCGTCGCTCAGGTATGGCACTGGTGGGCTCAGATGGCGATCGGGATGCTTTCAAACACTCGAGCCACAGTCAGCGTCGGTGAAGTTCGCACATTCATCCGCGAGCTGCGTAATAGCTACACGACACAGAACCTACCAACCACCGTGCCATTGTCCGCAATCACCAATGAGCACATAGGGCTTTACGATGGCTCCCTTTTCGTCGCTCAACTGAAACTTGTGGATTATGCCGGCGAAGCATTGCGAACCGCAATAATCGGGCTCTTCACAGTTGAGGGTGTAGGAGTTGGGGCCTGAAGCCGCCGGTCTCGAGCAGACTGCGGGCGATGTAGTTGGTCAGGTTCCTGAACCCGAGTGCGCTGCCGCGCAGGTGCTCGAGTCGGCCGTTGATTGCCTCGGTCGGGCCGTTGCTGGTGCCGGGTCGGTCGAAGTAGGCGAGCACGTCTGCGGCGCGCTTCTTCAGGGTCCGGCCGAGCTTCGCGACCTCGACCAACGCCTTCGGAACGCCGGTGCCCAAGTCGGCGATGAGCTTGGTCATCAGCTTCTTGCCTGTGGCGCGGTCGGGCTCACGGTAGGCGGCGACCATGCGCTGGTAGATGCCCCAGGTCGCTTCGACCTCGACATGGGCGTCGTCGGCGAACAGCCGGTTGAGCCGGTCGATCTGTCGGTCGGTGAGCAGGCCGGCACCGGTGTGCAAGGTGCGACGGGACTTGTAGAGCGGGTCGTCTCGGTAGCCGCGGTGGCCGTGGACGGCGAGCTGGACCCGGCGGCGGCACTGGTCGAGTGCGTCACCGGCCAGGCGTACGACGTGGAAGGGATCCATCACCGCGACCGCGTCGGGGACCTCCTCGGCGGCGGCGGTCTTGAAGCCGGTGAACCCGTCCATCGCGACGACCTCGACCGCCTCGCGCCACGCTTCGGGGCGCTCGGCGAGCCAGGTCTTGAACGCCTGTTTGGAGCGGCCCTCGACCATGTCGAGCAGCCTGGCGGGGCCCGTGCCCTCACGTACCGGGGTGAGGTCGATGATCACGGTGACGTACTTGTCACCACGCCTGGTGTGGCGCCACACGTGCTCGTCGACCCCGAGGATGGTGACGCCGTCGAAGCGTTGTTCGTCGTCGATCAGGACTCGTCTGCCTTCGGCCAGCACGGCGTCGTTGGCGGTGTTCCACGCGACCCCGAGACCCTCGGCGACCCGAGCGATGGTGAGGTGTTGGACCACGATCCCTTCCAGTGCCCACCGCAGGCCGGTGCGGGTCAGCTTCGCCCGGGGCTCGGCTGCCCGGCTGGTGTCTTGGCGCCACACATGTCCGCAACCAGTGCAGCGGTAGCGGCGGATCGACACCAGCAGCGTGGTCGGCCGCCAGCCCAAGGGCACGTGGGCCAGCCGGCGGGTCACGGCGTCGCGCGGCGCACCCTGACAGCCACAGCGTCGGCACCAGCCCTCGCTGCCGTCATCGGCGTCGAGAACACGACAGGCCAGAACTACACGGTCGGGTTCGAGGTGCTGGCCGACGACTTCGAGTCCGAGGTCATCGAGTCGGCAGAACTTGGTCAGGTCGGGGCGCGCGAAGGTAGCGTCAGGCAAGTCGAGGTCTTCTGGATGGGTGGCGTAGGAACCTCCATCTTCAGGGGACCTCGACGTCTACCCCGACAGCACCCCGTCAATGGCCGTCACACCCTCAACTGTGAAGAGCCAATAATCGACTATCACCGTGCTATTACCCAAGAAACGGAATGGCTTAGCGACAGCCTTCTCGATCGACAGGAGCTGCGGAATTTTGAAGAGGAACTGCGCTTTGAGTGGCAAAGAGAGTTCGAAAACATGGTTTATGACTTGGATCTTGACGACCTAAACCCTTCAGTCGTGGAAAAAGCGAAAATCAAGGCCGGTCGAAAGCTGCTTAACTATCTTTTACAATCGACTGCGGTCACCGTGCGCTCTCACTACAATGAAGGCTTCTACGGTCGTGGGAAACGGCATGAACTCGCAGGACACCATGATGTGACCCAAAGAATCGGGTGGCATCCAGACTTCGCCATCCGTCTTGAGGCTCTCGTGCTCGGGGCGTGATTCCCATGAGACAGAACCTATGCGACTGGACTCGTGTGGCCTCGAAATTCACTGGCATCTCAGGCTGGCGGACTCACTGCGCATCACCCGTAAATGCACCTTATGAAAACCATAAAATATACGTCAGACGGTCCCTCAGACGATCCCCGCAACTTTCACCTAGCAAGGATGGCATGGTTTTGTGACATGACAGGATGGCATGAGCGTTCCCGCACCGAAGCAGCCATGCTCAACCCAGCGTTGGTGGCTGCCATCGTGGCCAACGCGGCTTTGCAGTACCACTCTCACGGTGGACACTCAATGCCTTGGCCTCTCTCGTTCGTCGTTGCTCCCATGGTTTTGCATCGCGGAACGCGCGAAGCGCTGCCGACCACGAGCAGAACCAACTTGGGCGCGTGGGTAGCTGATCACCCAGTCGAGCATGCAGGATTCGCGCGACGCGCACTCTCCCTACGTGACCCAGTTCAGGAAGGCATACGGTTTGGCCTCCAAAATGGTCTACTTCACGTCGACTCGGAAGGATGCCTGACCGGCACCTTGGCTAGTGGGCGTGGCCACACTCTGGAGAGAGGCAGTGAGGCCAAGCAGATTGTTGCCAAGGCCGGGTTCGTGGGAAAGTGGTTGGCTAAAGTCGACCAACCAGCAACAACCTTCGTGGTCCTTGGCGTGGCACCCTAGTAGGGTGCAGCTTCTTTCCCTGATCCTTTACAACGCAGACAGGCGCACCCGCCGTCTCAACTTCGTGCCGGGCGCGCTCAACATCGTGACCGGCGAGTCCGGTACTGGAAAGAGTGCGTTACTCACGATCGTCGAGTACTGCCTGGGTCGCGACACCAACTTGGTCCCGGTGGGCCCAATCTCTGAAACCGTCGAGTGGTATGCGACCCTGTGGCAACTCGACCATGACGGTTCTCGCGCATTCGTCGCCCGCCCGAAGCCGGCCAAACAACGTACCAGTAGCTCGACGGCCATGCTGGAATTCGGAGTGAACCTCGAACCACCCCCTCTGGAAGCGCTGCAGTCCAATATCGACACGAAGCAACTGCGCCAGCAACTCGGTCGTCGTATCGACATCGAGGAAAATGAGACGGTACCCGGCGCAGGAGCACTGCGGCATGCGCTGGAGGCCAATCTCGGTCATGCTGCGCTCCTTTGCCTGCAAGCCCAGTCGGAGATCGCGAGTCAGTCAGTGATGTTTCATCGCATGGGTGAACCGGGAATAGACCAGGCATTACGTGACACAATTCCGTACTTTTTGGGCGCGGTCGCACCGGATGAGGCGCTCAAGCGCGCACAACTTCGCGATGCTCGACGCACCGCGGCCAGGCTCGAAGGAGAGTACGAGCGGGCTCAGCTAACATCACAAACCATCGATGTGGAGTTGGGCTCCCTATACGCTGAGGCTCGAGCCGTAGGACTTACCGCAGATGTTGAAATAACTGACCGCCGAGAGCTTATTAGCGCCCTCCAAAGTGCACGCGTTACGCAATCGATTAATTTTGCATCGTATAGTACTGAAGAGCAGGACCGGTGGAGGACTCTGGATGAGCAACGGGACGGCCTTTCTAAACAATTACGTACCGTGATGGAAAATCGCGGCTTACTACTCAACGAATCCAAAGCCACCGACCATTTTGTCACAGCACTAGAGCAACAGCAATCGCGATTAACCTCTCTGAGGCTCTTTCCTGATATTGTGAATGCGAATCACCACGAAGATCAGGAGCACTCTACTTTTAATTGCCCCGCATGCGGAAGCCACTTAGAGGACCCTGATCCGACCCCCCAAGCACTACGGGACAGCCTTGAAGAACTGCGGTCGCAGGTCGGGAACCTGGCAGGCGCACGACCCGCACACCGCAAGGCTTTGGCAGACCTCGACAGTCAAGCAGAAGAATTGCGCGAGAGAATTCGTGTCACCGAGGAAGCACTTCAAAATTTAGATAGAGTCCGCCAAGTCAGTGAAGACTCTCGCTCCAACATCCGTGACTTTACCCGTGGCCGCATTGACGCCACGTTGTCGCGACTGAGACTCACTGATGATGTATCCCTGGAGGTACTACGCCAACAAGTTGAGCAAGCTCGAGCAACGGTGGCTGCGCTGGAAGACGAATTGGATGACGACAACCGCCGAGAGCAGCTGACATCCCGCCTCGTGGCTGTGGGTCGCGACATCAAGGCTTATTCCGAGCAACTCGAATTGGAACACAGCGCCGAGGATGTTCGCCTCGACTTGGCCCGGCTAACCGTCATTGCAGACACCGCGAATGGCCCTGCTCCGCTGTCGCGCATCGGTAGCGCGAAGAACTGGGTCGGTTATCATCTCGCCACACACTTAGCACTGCACCGCTACCTGACTCTACAGAACCGCCCAGTACCCCGATTCCTCATGTTGGACCAGCCCACGCAGGCTCACTATCCCTCGGAAAATGACAATGAGAGCGGACTACCAGAGAATGATGCAGATCGGATCGCCGTTCGGGCTATGTTTGAACTCATGCGGGACGTCGCTGTTGAACTTGCACCCAATTTTCAGGTAATCGTATGTGACCACGCGGACCTCCCAGAAGACTGGTTTGCAGACGCAGTGCGCTACCGCTGGCGCCATGGTGAAGCGCTCGTCCCTACGGAGTGGATTGACGCGTCATAAAACGGACCTTTACAGATGAGTGTGGAGAGGCATGTTTCGCCAGGCTCGGTGACCACCCTCATGGTGACGCCGCCAACACAACTGCCGTTACGGTGTATGCGCAATGGCCTACTGATCCGGCCCCATCCGCCAGTCTGATCCCCAATGTTTCGAATGAACACCCGCAGACTCAAGTGAGGATGGCCCGCCAGGGCGGCAGTATCGCGAGGCAACCTGGAACGCGGAGTGGGCCAGCAGCAGAGCGGTTTGGTCTGATGGTCGGACCCGTATTGTGTGTTTATGAGCAACAGATTCCCCGGGCAGGCTTGCGTGTTCTGCCCGAACCCGAACGTCGGCGTCGGGGAGCATGTCTGGCCGAGTTGGTTTATCGGAAAGTTCCACGGACAGGGCCCGTTCACGACGTCTCGCGCGGACGTTCCATACACGAAGCGCGACAAGGAGACCCCGGTTACTGCGGACGCACTGCTCGGGGTTCACGTCCCCGCGTGCAAGGACTGCAACGCCACCCTAGACACGACGATCGAGAAGTCAGCGAAGCCCGTTGTACGTCGACTTCTCAAACATGGAGACTCCAGCGACGAACTCATACTGTCAGCGGACGAGTGCGTGGCCCTGGCTCGGTGGCAGCTGAAGGTCGGGCTGCTGTCAGCGCACGCTGCTGCGGACCATGATCATCCAGGACTGCAACGTGACCAGGATCTGCCACGGCTCCCGGTCGTCCGGCCCGAGTGGCTGGAATGGATGAGGACCGGTGGCGAGCCCCCAGCTGGGTTCTCGGTTTTCGTTACGCGGCGGCACCTCCGCGGTGAGGATGCGCCGCCTGCAGTCAAACAGCACATCGTGTTACCGCAACTAATCGTTGACGGTGAAGATCTCAACTTCATGAGCCAGTCGTTCGGATTCTCCGGAGTGAACGCCACGATCGTGTGGCACCCAGGATGGCCGATCGCCCACGCTCAGGTGGATACCGGGCGAGCCGTACGCTTGTGGCCCAATCCGTACGAGATCAACTTCGGCGTGCTACCACAGGTGCACTCGAGGGAACTGACGTTCTGGGATGGGGCCATCGTCGGCGTGGGGGCGGCGGACGAACTCACACAGCTCGCGCAACACCCGTTGAGCGTGGACTCCGACTCGTCTGTGGCGGTCTTCGGGGTCGCGCTCCCGTCCGAAGAGTGAATCTGTCACGCCACATGCGATCTCGGACGGAAGCATCGCGAGTCAATCCGAGGGGACGCCGGCGGCTAGCTCAGGCCAGGGAGCGGGCTAGGGAGCGCCCTCGCGATCCCTAGCAGGAGTTCGAGGCTGTCACGAAGGTCGTGATCGGACAGGGCATTGTGCGGGTTCTCAGGGTGATGAATCTTATTGCGGACGGCGGTGGGCAGGGTCGTCGTCTCTTGAGTGACGGTGCCGTCTGGCTTCATTTTCAAGTATGGCGTTGCCTGGGAAAGCCCGTGGCTCGCGAGCCAGTGGTCGAACTGTTTCACGGTGGACAGCCCTGCATGATCCTGCAGGTGTCCAACCAGCATGGTGTGGTTGATGATGAAGGTTTGCCGGTCGATGTCCATCAGGTCGTCGAGTGTTACCCATCCGCTGTCGATCAGGTCTTGATGGTGCCATCGGAGCGGCAGAGAGCGGTTGTCGACGCGGTCAGCGAGCACTCGAAGGGTGAGTGCGAAGTCCAGCCTGTGAATGAAATCTTCCAGCTGTGCGTCCTCGGTGTCCCATGCAGCGAGCAGATTCAGCACGAAGACTCGGAAGTCCCAGATGTACGACTCTAGATCCGCGGGCGTGAGTGAGACGAACTCAACGCTGGTAAGAGCAAGGCGGAAGTCCTCGAAGGACAGGTGCAACTCCGCGGTCCGATTCCACCGCGCCACGGCAGTGTTGAACTTCGTTTTCGTCTCCTGGTGAGAGTAGCCAAGATGACATAGTCGGAAGTATGCCGCTTCGAGGGTTGTCTGGAAGCCCTGCTTCGTCTCGACGACATTGTCGGCATACAAGATACTCGACATCCTCGAGGCTCTTGGGCGGGAAGAGCCAGTAGTGATTCTTCCAGTACCGGTTCTTGCCCCAGTCAATGTCGATGCCGTTCAGCGACAGCGTGATTGCAGTACCCACAATGGAATCTTTGCATCGCATCTCGGTGACGGCTCCCTCGGGCCCCAGACGGCTAGATGTCATCTGATGGCGCGGCAGTCCCAGACTTGTGCCGCGCGCAGGGCGGCGACATGTACCTCGACCGCGATAGAGCGCAGATGCGTAACCTCTACCGCAGCACAGTCCGGGTCAAGTCCCCGGTGGTGGTGTAGCGCTCGGTCCTTCGGTTTGAGGGGTTAGGCGCTGAGTTCGAGGTTGTTGTCGGTCATCTCCTCGGGGTCGTTGTCGGCGACGAGGGTGAGTCTGCTTTTGGCGAGGATGTCGAGGCCGAGGTAGCGGCGTCCTTCGGCCCATTCGTCGGTCTGCTCGGTGAGGACGGCGCCGAGGAGGCGGATGATCGCGTCGCGGTTCGGGAAGATGCCGACGGAGTCGGTGCGGCGGCGGATCTCGCGGTTGAGGCGCTCGTTGGGGTTGTTGGACCAGATCTGCTGCCAGAGCCCTTCGGGGAACCCGGTGAACGCGAGGATGTCCGCTTGTGCGGTATCGAGGTGCTCGTGCGCGTCGGGGAGTTTCCCGTCGACGTAGTCCAGGAGCCGGTCGAATTGGGCGTGGACGGCGTCGGCGTCGGGCTGGTCGTAGACGGAGTGAAGCATCGCTTTCACGGCGGGCCACATGGTCTTCGGTGTGACACTCATCAGGTTCGCCGCGTAGTGGGTTCTGCAACGTTGCCAGACCGCGCCGGGCAGGTTCGCCGCGATCGCTTCGACGAGGCCCTGGTGGGCGCCGCTGATGACCAGGCGCACCCCGCCCAGGCCGCGGGCGACGAGATCGGCGAAGAACGAGTTCCAGGCAGCCCCGGTCTCGGATGTCGCGACGCGGAGCCCGAGGACTTCGCGGCGCCCGTCCGCGTTCACGCCGGTCGCGATAAGCACGACCGCGTTGATCACCCGGCCGCCTTCGCGGACCTTCATGGTCAGCGCGTCAGCGGCGACGAACGTGAACGGCCCGGCATCTTCGAGCGGCCGGTGGCGGAACTGGTCGACGTGCTCATCGAGCTCGGCCGCCATCCGCGAGACCTGCGACTTCGAAAGGGAGTGGATCCCGAGGGTCTTCACCAGCTTGTCCATCCGGCGGGTGCTGACGCCGGCGAGGTAGCAGTCCGCGATCACGGTGATCAGCGCGGTCTCTGCCCGTTTGCGGCGCTCGAGCAACCACTCCGGGAAGTAGGTCCCCGCCCGCAGCTTCGGGATGGCAACGTCGATCGTGCCAACGCGGGTGTCCAGGTCGCGGTGCCGGTAACCATTGCGCTGCGCGAGTCGGCCGGGTGAGGGCTTGCCCCACTCCGCACCAACAACGGCGTCCGCGTCAGCGGACAGCAACGCGTTGATCATCGTCTGCAGCAAGCTGCGCATCAGATCCGGCGACGCGTCGGTCAGGGCTTCAGCGAGCACGCTCGCAGGGTCGACAATATGAGGAGCGGTCATCGTGATGACTCCATTCGAGTGAGAAGTAGAGAGCTTTCTCGAAGGATCACACGGTGACCGCGCCTACGTCGTGAACGACGAGCCTGGCCACCGCGAACTACACCACTTTATGGGGCACCACTCGATCTGGCAGTGCCTCGGCCAAGCCTGAAGGGTTTTGTCGGACATCCCGATTACGATGCCTACCAGCGAGTTCGAGCACTCGCAGACGTGTAAGGAGCACCAGCGAGTGTCACGACTCACCGAACTGTTGAGGCAGGCCAGGAAGGCCGACTGGCAACTCGGAGACGACCTGGAGAAGGAGTTCGCCGCCCTGATGAAGCGGCGCACCTTCGGGCTCGTCTTCGAGCCGCATCAGCCCGAGGCCGTCGAGTTGCCGAGTCGGGCTGTGCGGCGTGGGGACAAGGTGCGAGTCCTAGCGCCTCGCGGTGAGACGAAGGCCGGGGATCAACGGCTGTGGCGCGTGGAGAAGATCGAGCGCGTCGACGATCAGCGAGTGGCTCGTCTGCTGGAGATCGAGGCCGACGAGCCGGAGACCCGGGCTGTGGTCGTGGACGATCTGGTGGTGGTTGCGGAGTTCGATGACCGCATCTACCCGGGACTGGTCGAGACTGGACGGGTGGAGCGCGGCGGGCCGGACAAGCCCTTCCACACCGTCATCAACGCTGAGAACTACCACGCATTGGAGATGCTCACCTACACCCATCGCGGGAAGGTTGACTGCATCTACATCGACCCGCCCTACAACACCGGAGCAAAGGACTGGAAGTACAACAACAACTACGTCGAGGGGGATGACGACTACCGGCACTCGAAGTGGCTGGCGTTCATGGAACGGCGACTGGAGGTGGCCCGTGAACTTCTGAACCCAGACGATTCCGTTCTCATCGTGACGATTGACGAGAAGGAATACGCTCGACTGGCGCTTCTTCTCGAACAGATATTCCCGGAAGCAAATATTCAGATGATCTCCTCCGTCATCAGCCCAGGTGGAGCCTCTCGCGTCACCGAGTTCACTCGCGTCAATGAGTATTTGTTCTTCGTAATGCTGGGCGTCGCTCGTCCTTGCAAGACGGACAACGATATGCTCCTTACCGACTACCGCCCCACCGCGAAGAACCGTTCAGCGATCTGGAACTCGCTCCGGCGTCGAGGTGCGGGAATGGAGCGGGCAGATTCACCTAGCAAGTTTTATCCTGTTTATGTCCGGGCGAGCGATGGGATGGTCCTTGGGGCTGGGGAGCCTCTTGCACAGGACGACAACCCAGAGGACGTGGAAAGACGGGACGACGTTGACATCGTATTCCCGATACTTCCCGACGGGCGTCAAGGCAGATGGGAGTTGAATAGAACTTCGTTCGAAGACCGTCGAATGAAGGGATACGTGCGAGCCGCCAGCCGTGATAAGGCTGGGGATTGGATCGTGCAATACTTGCGAAACGCGGAGATGGAGAGAATCGAAACGGGCGAACTGGTCTCTGATGGCCTATCTCCCTCGGGATATCATCAACTCACGTACTCGGAGACAATCTCGCGACAACTTCCAGCCAAGACTACATGGAATCGCTTGTCACACGACGCTGGCACCTACGGCTCCCGTACGCTCAAGTCCCTGCTGCCTAACAGAAGATTCCCCTTCCCGAAATCTCTCTACGCCGTTGAAGATGCTCTGCGCTTCTTCGTCAAGGACAAGCCGAACGCTACGATCCTCGACTTCTTCAGCGGCTCTGGCACCACGGCTCACGCAGTCATCCGTCTCAACAAGCAGGACGGTGGTCGTCGTCAGTGCATCAGTGTCACGAACAACGAGGTCAGCGCCGACGAGCAACGCAAACTGCGCAAGCAGGGGCTTAGACCGGGCGATCCCGACTGGGAGGCGTTGGGCATCTGTGACTGCATCACCAAGCCGCGCGTGACTGCTGCGATCACGGGCAGGACACCCGAGGGCGAGCCGATCAAGGGTGAGTACAAGTTCACGGACGAGTTCCCGATGAGCGAGGGGTTCGAGGAGAACGCAGCGTTCTTCACTCTCACTTATGAGGCTCCTCTCTCGGTGCGTCACAACCGGGCGTTCGAGCGGATCGCGCCGATGCTGTGGATGCGGGCCGGGTCGCAGGGGCGGATCATCGAGGACTTGGGTGAGGACGGCTGGGACGTGGCTGAGACCTATGGCGTGTTGGAGAATCTGGACCAGGCGGGTGACTTCGTGGCCCGGGTGGCTGAGGAGGAGTCGGTGCGGACGGCGTTCGTCGTGACTGACGATGACAGCGCGTTCCAGATGGTGTGCCGGGACCTGCCCGCTCAGGTGTTGCCGGTGCGGTTGTACGAGTCGTACTTGCAGAACTTCATGCTCAGGGGTGGTCGCTGATGCGCTTCACGCTGAAGGACTACCAGTCCGAGGCGGTGCGGGACGTGCTGCGGAACCTGGACCAGGCCCGGGACATGTACCACCGCTACGGCTCGCTGTCGCAGTTCTCCCTGACGGCCACGACCGGGGCGGGCAAGACGGTCATGGCCGCTGCGGTGATCGAGGCGCTCTTCTTCGGCAACGACGAGTTCGACTTCGACGCCGATCCTGGCGCGGTCGTGTTGTGGTTCTCTGACTCTCCGGACCTCAACGAGCAGTCCCGGGCGAGGTTGCAGGAGGCCGCGAGCGAACTGGACTCGCGGCTGCGGGTGATCGAGACGACGTTCTCGGAGCCCTCGTTGCGTCCGGGGCATGTGTACTTCCTGAACACGCAGAAGTTGTCGAAGAACTCGCGACTGGTGCGGGGTGAGCCCGAACCGGCTCCGGGGCAGGAGAGACTTTTCCAGCCGCGCCCGGATGAGATGCAGTCCTCGATCTACGACGTGATCACCAACACCGTGGAGAACAAGGACCTCACGCTCTATTTCGTCCTGGACGAGGCACACCGGGGCATGGGAACCAGCGCCAAGGACCGCACGACCATCGTGCGCCGCTTGATCAACGGGCACGCGGCGGTCCCGCCGATGCCGGTGGTCTTCGGCATCTCGGCCACGGTCGAGCGGTTCGAGGAGGCCATGAAGCAGGTCCAGAGCCGCACGGCTCTTCCCCCGGTGGTGGTGGACTCGGCGTTGGTGCAGGCATCCGGCCTCTTGAAGGACGACATCGTGCTCTCGATCCCGACCGAGGAAGGCGTGTTCGACACGGTTCTCCTTCGCCGCGCGGTGGAGAAGGTGCGAGCCTCGACCGCTGCCTGGCTGGCCTACGCGGACGAGCAGGAGGAGGCCGATCCGGTCACCCCGCTCCTGGTCGTCCAGGTCGGTGACAAACCGACCGAGGAGACCCTCGTGCGGACGCTAGACACGATCTACGAGGCGTGGCCCGAACTCGGGGTGGATGCCGTGGCGAACGTCTTCGGGGAGCACCAGGACCTGCTGATCGCCCAGCAGCCGGTGCCCTACATCGAGCCGCAGAGGGTGGAGGACGCTACCCACGTGCGGGTGTTGCTGGCCAAGTCCGCGATCTCCACCGGGTGGGACTGCCCCCGTGCGGAGGTGCTGGTCTCCCTGCGCCCGGCCAAGGACCGGACCCACATCACCCAACTGCTCGGGCGGATGATCCGCACACCCCTGGCACGGCGCATCCCGGGCAACGAGTTGCTCAACTCCGTAGACTGTCTGCTGCCGTTCTTCGACCGCAAGACCGCCACGGGCGTGGCAGAGATGCTGATGAAGGGCGCAACCTCCAAGGACGAGGAGGACACCGACACCGGAGGCGGCGAGGGACGCCGCGTCCTCTTCAACCCGGTGGACCTGTACCCCAACCCGCAGGTAGCGCAGGAGGTCTGGGACTGCTTCGCTTCCCTGCCCTCGGTGACGATCCCGAAGAAGGGCGTCAAGCCCATCCGCAGGCTCACCGCGTTGGCGACAGCGTTGTCCAAGGACCTGCTCGTGGAGGACGCGGTGGTCAAGGCGCACGCGCACCTGCACGCCGTTCTCGACGGTCGTGCGGTGCAGTACAAGGAGAAGGTCACCCACGCCCGCCAGGACGTGCTCACCATGAGTGGTGAGGAGGCTCGGGGCCGGATCGGGGGAGGGTTCACCTACAAGTCGTTCGAGGAGTCGGCTGACCCTCGTGCCATCGAGGACTCCTACCGGGCCGCGACCCGTGTCCTCAGCCCAGCAGTGTGCTCCTCCTACGTCGACCACCTCGTCGGCCCTGAGGGTGACGATGACGACCTCCTGGAAGCCAACATCACCGTCGCAGCCCTCGGACGGGTGCCGGAGATCGCAGAAGCCGTAGAGACTGAGGCCGACGACCTGGCAAGGCAGTGGCTCACCCAGACGCGCGTGGCACGCAAGGGACTGCCGGACGAACGCCAGGCCGAGTACGACCGCCTGGAAGGCATGTCGACCCAGCCCGAGCGCGTCTCCCTGACCGTCCCGAAGGTGGCACAGGCCGAGACGATGGTCAGGGAGGTGGACGGGGCAGAGAGCCCGCTGCCGACGCGGCTCATGCACCTCATGGCAGCCGAGGACGGCACCTACCCCATCTCCCTGAACGAGTGGGAGCGCAAGGTCCTGGACTCCGAGGCCAGGCAGCCAGGCTTCAAGGGCTGGTACCGCAACCCGGCCCGGTCCACCAAGGAGTCCCTGGCCATCGCCTACAAGGAAGACTCCGGCACCTGGAAGGCGCTGCGCCCGGACTTCATCTTCTTCGGCACCGACCACACCGGCCAGGTCGTGGCCGACCTCGTGGACCCGCATGGGCACCATCTCTCCGACGCGCTCCCCAAGTTGCGAGGGCTGGCAGCGTTCGCGGAGAAGTACCAGGGCGAGTTCCGCCGCATCGAGTCCGTAGCCGAGACCGGAGGGACAATGCGCGTCCTCGACCTCACCAAGCACCATGTGCGACAGGCCATCCGGGATGCCAAAACGGCCAAGGGTCTGTATGAGTCCGACGTAGCGAGCGACTACTGACCAAGGTGGGAGAGACGTGATTGCGGGCGCGACCTGGTGGGAGGCGGCATCGGCACTAGGAACAGTTGGTGCCGTTGTCGTCGCGCTCTTGCTAGCAGCCGGAGAGGCTGCACGAGCGCGTCGCGCAGAGCGAGCGTTGGCAGAGGCCCATTCGGAACAGCGGGCTGAGGCCGAGGAGAGACAGGCTGGGATGGTGTCCGCCTGGGTGGAGATCGAGGCGACACCCAGCGAAGACGGGAGCCATTATGAGCGGAAGGCGACCGTTCACGTGGCTAACGAGAGCGACCGTCCGGTCTACAACGCGAACGTCTGCATCGGTGTCCAAAACTCCCCTCGACGCTGGACCCCAGTTGGCCCGCTCGCGGTCCCCCTGCCCCTGCCCGTTCTTGCCTCACGTTCGCGCCAGTCGTGGGACATCACGATCCCGCTCTTGGCCTGCTCCATCGAAGCGGGCAACGTGATGAGTGGCCCAACAGCAGCCATCGCCTTCACGGACTCGACTGGAGAGCGCTGGACCCGAAACTTTGATCTTGCTCTGACGAGACAGTCGAAGGAGGGTGAGGCTGCGCTCTTTGCCGTCGACCCAGAGTATGGCGAAGAACAGATGGGGCAGATCGAAAACCCTTTCAACCCAGTCACCATCGTGTTGCTGTTTCTCACTGCCCTAGGTAGAGAGGAAGGGCCGGACTGGGACCTGATCTCAGCACTCCTGGACCCAGCCGCCGAGGGTTGGAGCCGGATGACCAACGACCAGTGGACGGAGGCCGCGCGCGGCTGGTCCCAACTCGGGATTGCTGCGCACGTGCACTACCCCGCCCCTCGCATCGCCTACGTAAAGACGCTGACAGACGAGGCCGCTGAGCGACGCATAGACGCCGCAGGATTTGTCGAGGTCCCCATGACGCTTTTCACGCTCAGGTACGTCCGTGGCGCTGGATGGAGAGTCTTCAGCGTGGGTGCGCCCACGCCAGCGCACATGATCGAGTTCCCGGAAAGGGACCTTCTTCGGGACCTTCGCTCAGTCGATCCGCCAGAGACGCCTGGGAAGCCGAGCAGATCGCGTAGCAAGGGGAAGTGATGGATACTAACTTCGCTCCGATGGGAGAGGTGCGACTGCGCCAGATTCTGGCGGCGATTGTGGACGAGGGTGATGCTGCTGAGCATCTCGGTCTAGAAGCCAAGAGCGACATCGACCCCAGCAAGAGGGGCCTCGGGGTGGCCAAGATCGCCAAGTTCATCCTCGGGATGGCCAATCGTCTGCCGGAGACGGCCTCTGGGCACTTCAAGGGTTACGGGGTTATGGTCATCGGAGCAGAGAAGGGTCAGGCTCCAGGCATCCCCAAGGGCGTCGAGGCCCACGAACTGGCCGACAGGCTGAAGCCCTACCTCGGGCCGGAGGGCCCTCGCTGGGACTTGGCTCGCCTCGCCACCTCGGACACGCACGAAGTTCTCTTCGTCCTCGTGGAGCCTCCGTCGCAGGGCCAGCCGCCCTTCGCCTGCCACAAGGACTTCCAGCCCTCTGACAGTGCCGACACCAAGTTCTCACTGGCCAACGGTGACATCTATGTCCGGGACAAGTCGCGGACCCGGAAGGCCCACGGTGTCGAGGTTGTATCCCTAGTTGCACGTGCCCGGACATACGTGGACGCCCAACTTTCGGTGAACTTCGAGGTCCACGGCCAAGCGTTGCACATGGTCGAGAGCGAAGCATTGCGGACCCGCTGGGTGGACACGCTGACGAAGGAGTATCGCGAATCCCGGGCAGCAGAGGAACAAGAGCAGGGGCACAAGTCCAGCCCATGGAGACTCAACATCCCCGTGCCGCTATCGCTGTCGGGGCCTCGGCTGGGCGTTGAGGAGCAACTCCGCGAGTTCAAGAGTCGCGTTGGCCAAGAATGGGCCAAGGGGATGGACCTGCTCGCCTCAGCAACTGCTGAGCCGATCACCTTCAGGTTGGAGAACCTACAGGCCACCTACCTCGGCAGGCCCGAGGTGATTGTTCTGGTCCGCGAGGCGAGAGCGTTGGATGCTCTGGATGCGGAGGACATTGATGATGACGAGATTCTCCCTCAGGTCGAGGATGTCCGGAGTCCGTACGAGATTGCCAGCAAAAACATGCTTCGTGGCATCGCACCCTGTTGGTCGACGACGTGACGTGGAGTGGGAGAACACGCACGGCGGCGATGTTCGTATCGTCCTGACGCCAGAATCCCTTAGGCCAGGAACCCCCTGGGACACTGACGAAGGTGAGTTGGTGATCCTGTCGACCGATCCAGATGCCGAAAATCTTGAAATCGAGTGGTCAATCACCGTTGAAGGCAGTGGTAACAGGTTGGAGGGCCGGGCGACCTTGCCGGTCTGTGTCGAGAGCGCCATTGACTTAGTGCGGAGAATGTCGGAAGGGTAATCCACCCCTCCGCTGAGCATGTAGCCAGTATCGTTGCAATGCTGGTTGGGCTGAAGGAGAGGCAGGTCGCCATCGGGGTGCTGCACTGGGGAAGTGAGCGCGCCGGTCGCTCGTACCCTCGACGCCACTCCCACCGAGCACGAAGGATTAGGCTTCCTGGCTCGTACAGGCTTGCGGTCTACCCTCTGTAGCACCCAGCGATGCAAGACCTGCCACAGAGAGGGACCATCATGCCCATCCGTCGCCCCGACCCTGACCTCGATGCCGAACTAGAGCGTCTGGCTGCCCGCTTCGAGGCCGAAGACCGCGAGGACCGCCGAATCGCCGCTCAGGAACGCCGCGAGGACAAGGAGCGAGCCGCCAAGGGTCTGCCGCCCAAGAAGCGACCCCGGCCCAAGATCAGGACCTACGGCTTCACGGACACCGCCGTCACCCCGCGCGACTGACCCACGCCTCTTCCAGAAGCACCGTCGCGACGGCGTACTCGGTGCGGTCCCGGTCGAGATCGGGGATGAAACGGGCGAGGTGCTTCCTGGCGTGCTCGGCTGCCTCGAAGACGGCAGTGATCAGGGACTTCTGAGAGATGATGCCGGTGTTCGTCATGCACATGGACCGTAGCCTGAGCCAGTGACACTCGTCAGCGATTGCAGGCAGAGGGCTCTTGTCTCAACCCCGCTGCTCTTGCTGGCACAACGGGGCGATGGTCGGCCTATTCTCGCTCTACCATGCACACTGCCTATTGAGCAGTGCAGTTTCTACTAAGACGGGACACCGTGACCAACCGGAACCTACACGGTGGCACCCCGGACCTCGCACCTCCCCACGGGCAAGTCAGATCAACGGCACCTGATTGCGCGGCAGTTGCGCGCTGGGCGCGTTCCCCATCATTACGCATGATGCGTGAACAATGGAGGGACGACCACGAGGAGAGCCTATGACTGACACCCCCGACGAGCGTGCCGCGGGCAACACACCCGGAGAGGCAGAAGCGACACTCCCCAGGATTCGACGCAAGTATCCGGCCACCGGAATGAAGATGAGCCGCGTTCGCGAAATCCAAAAGCTCATCAAGGAAGGGCGCGAGCACGAAGTTCCCCCCGAAGAGCTACACGAGACACAAGAAGTTTCTCACCAACTACGGGAAAGCATGAATCAGCTGGGCGAAAGACTGGCCCCGGATCTGTCTCATCTGCAGGATGCAGCACGCAAGATCACCGATCGGAACCTCAATCTGTCCCAAGGGAACGCCTCGTCATGGCTGGAGCCCGAGAAAATCGAGCTCCTCGCGCTCCAGCGCCCGCCTGACATCGAGCCTCCTGACCTGGATGGGCTTGCCGAAAGCATGGCAGAGGCCCAAGCCGAGAAGAACGCCCAGGTGAAGCGCGCCCAGGACACCGCGGATGAGACGAACAACCTATTGATCGAGCTGACTGCGCTGATGGCCAGCGTGGAGACCAGCAATCGCAACACGGAGCGCGTCACTGTTGAGATTAAGGCCCATCGAGAGCAGTCTGCGGCCCAGCAGGCTAAGCAAGACAAGATCAATGTGCTTCTGGCCGTGACAGCCGTTTTGGTTGCTGCGGCGTCCCTTGTCGTTTCGATAGTCACTGGCGCCAGCTAGTAGGACAACGTCACTGCTCGCCCCGGTAGCCAGGCATGAGTCGCAACCCATACCGCAATGCCGTTCTCGTAGATGTCCGTTAACCGGCCATATGTAAAGTGGAAAACATCCAGCTGTCTTGTCGTTTCGAGGGAAGAGCCTGGGGCGGCCGCAACATCTGACAAGCCCGCGGGGGGGGGGGGGCGGGCCCGCGGTGATCGGCAGGGTCAATTCAGGAACGTAACGG